>JAISUE010000029.1 GCA_031272245.1 Bacteroidales bacterium | reverse complement strand
TCATTAATATTAAAACTTATCTTCTAATTGCAAATATAAATTCTAACCTCAAATATTAACAAGAAAAGCTTTTCCTTGAACTTTAAATATAAACTTTAACATAAAATTCAGTTTCAAACTTAAATATAAGCCATAAATTAAAATCTTATATTTAAAACTTAAATAAAACTGAAAGTAATACCTTAAAATTTATTCTTAAAACTTAAATCTGAACAGTAAATTTTGAAGTTAAATTTTGAACTTACACCGTAACTTTAAACTTAAATTTAAGATTTAACCTAAAAAAAATACGTTAATTTTTAGACTGAAATTTTAAACTTTAGGCTTAAATATTATTCTTAAATTTTAACATAACTTTTTCCTTGGACCTCAGGTTTCATTCTTACCTTTAAAACTTACACTTAAATCTTAATAATAATCATTAATTCTATAACTTAATATTAAAACAAAATTAATCCATACTCTTAAATTTTTCCCTCAAACTTAACCTTAAAAATTAATCACAAACATTTCCCTCGTACCAAATACTCAAACCCTAAACTTAAACATTACTACTAATCATTGGCCTGAAAATTTAGACTTAAATTTTAGCCTAATAACTTGGTTTCAAACCATATCCTTAAAACTTAACATTTAACTATTTTCTTAAACGTAGCATTAAAACATATATCAAAATTTATTCTTTAAAATTTTATTCAGTATTTCACTCAATAGTATTTAAATCGTATCTTCAATTTTTATCTTAAAAATAAACATAAGAAATATCATTAAAAGTTAACAAGAAACATTACCAGACCCCACCCTCACCCCAGGAAAAATAAAATAACGATAAAGTCCAATTATGAGAAAATGTACACCAGCAAACTCATAAATAGTCTATGAAGAATAAGTATTTGATTCGTTCTCGCATTTCAGAGAAGAAATTTAGAGAAATTTTCAATAGATGGTAGAGAACCTTCCGTTAATTTTGCAAATAATATTGTTAATAGATATGTTATAGTGTATTGGTCTGAAGCAGGGTATGTAGATGAGTGTATAAAAATGAAAAAAAACAATTAAATATTAAATCTTAATTCTCTTTTATTCGTTCCCATTTTTCTGTCACGGTATTATATTTTTTTACTGCCTTTGCGGGAACACCCACTATAATTGTATTATCTTCAAAAGTCCCCTTTAATACGGCATTAGCTCCTATTATACAACCATTACCAATAACTGTTCCCGGTAAAATACAAACTCCCTCCCCTATCCATACATTGTTACCGATTGTTACAGGTGCAATATCATAAGGTCTCTGCACTGGCGGAATATCAGGAGATGTTGAATGCTCACCATAAAAACCATGTGTACAATCAGAGATATAAATTTTACTTGCCATCAGAACATTATTACCTATTTTTACTTGTAACATAGCTGTAATATGAATATAATCATTAGCCTGAACATTATTACCAAAAATTAAAGTTTTCGTTTTTCCATCAAGTGAAAAAGCTTCTAATCTTGCATTTGTTCCGATTTTTAGTCCTTTTCCCAAATCAATAAACCTGCGACTGCGAATATCAAAAGGAAATCGTATGAGCGAAGCACGAGAATAGAATATTTTCGTTCTCAAAAGCCATAAAGCAAGTTTTATTTTGTAGCTCAAAGGATAATAATTTCTTATTTCAGACTTGTTTTCCATATTATTAATTTTTCTTCGGCAAATATAGTTATAAAAAACATAATTTATTATTTGAATTTGATTATCGCTAAATAATATTAAAGAGAAAAAATTACATACATATATGTCTTAACAAAATTTTACAGCAATTTGACAAAATAAAATCAACTTTTTTTTTACAGAAACTTTGTTTTATCAGTTAATTGTATTAAAAAAAATATTACTTTTGCTATCTAATTAAAAAAAACAATTAAGTATATGAACTTTACAAATGTGATTAAAGCCGGTTTTATAGCCGTTACAGTATTAGCAAGTTTCTCTTCCCTTACCGCACAAACAAATCAGGGATTAAATGAAACAGAACTTAATAAAATAAGAAGTGGATATTCAAACACTGCTGATAATAAAACATTAAAAAACATTATATCCAACGGAAGAATAAATCAGCTTGCTCAAAATATGGAAAATGCGGCTAATTTTGACACTTATTTTTCTAATCGCGTTAATTCCAAAGGTATAACTGACCAAAAATCATCCGGAAGATGTTGGCTTTTCACAGGTTTAAATGTTTTGAGAGCAGAAATGATTGCAAAATATAATCTTGGAAATTTCACTTTTTCACACGATTATCTTTTCTTTTACGACCAGTTAGAAAAATCTAATCTTTTTCTCTCTCTTATAATAAATCATATCAAAGAACCTTTGGATAGCAAAGATAATGAATGGCTGTTAAAAAATGCTCTCGGAGACGGCGGACAATTTACCGGTGTTTCCGACCTTGTGATGAAATACGGACTTGTGCCTTCAACCGTACAACCTGAAACGTTTAATTCTGATAATACAAATAAAATCAGTGAACTAATTACTCTCAAATTAAAAGAATATGCTCTTGAATTAAGAGATATGTATGCAAATAAAAAAGCTAATAATGAAAAACTCCAAAATCGTAAAATAGAAATGCTTTCCGTTATTTATAGAATGCTTGTTTTAGCATACGGAGAACCTGTGAAAGAATTCACATACACATTAAGAGATGCATCAGGCAAAGAAATTTCTACAAAAAAATATACACCAAAATCTTTTTACGAAGAATATATTAATAGAGATTTATCAAATAGCTATGTTATGCTTATGAATGATCCTTCATGTGAATTTTATAAATTATACGAAATAGAAAATGACCGTCACGTTATGGACGGTAATAATTGGAAATATATCAATTTGCCTATTGATGATATTAAAGAGGTTGCTATTGCTTCTATTAAAGATTCTACAATGATGTATTTTTCCTGTGATGTCGGGAAGTTTTACAATCGTGAAAAAGGTCTGCTTGATATTAACGAATACGATTATGGCTCTTTAATGGGAACAACATTTTCTATGGATAAAAAACAACGAATACAAACTTTTGCAAGCGGCTCTTCCCATGCAATGACTTTATGTGCTGTAGATTTAGATAAAGATGGAAAAGCAAAAAAATGGCTTGTAGAAAATTCATGGGGCGCTAATGCAGGCTATCAGGGACATTTAATTATGACAGACCAATGGTTCAATGAATATATGTTTCGTTTAGTGGTGGATAAAAAGTATTGTTCTGCAAAAATATTGGATATTCTAAAACAAAAACCGGTAATGTTGCCACCTTGGAGTTCTATGTTTTTATTTGATAACGACAATATGAACAGTACTGATAGCATAAATACCGGCAACGAACTTAAACTGGAAAACTACGAAACTCAACAGGATAATGAAAATGCTAATCTGACAGATGACGAATCTACTATTTTTGAAGACGAAACCGAAGAAGCATGGTATAAAATAAACGAAATAGACAATCTTTATTCCGATATTATAAATGGTTTTGAAGTTTCTAAAGAAGTAACTGGTGATTACTATCAAGCTTATGCTCGTTATGAAGACAACGAAAGCGATATAGAACCTTTTTATTCACAAAATAATGTAAGAGAATTAAATTCTTTATATGAAATATATCAATACCCTGAAAACAAAAACATAAATTATATAGTAGAAACTGTTTATAATCAAAATCAGGCGTGGGACTTCATTTACGAAAGACTTTATGATAATGGAAAACTCATTTACTTTTCCCGTAAATATAATACTTTCAATTCCGGTTGCACTGAAGTTGCTTTTGAACATTCTAAATACTATTATAACATGGATAACAAGCTTATTCGCAAAGCTTATGATATTTATGATGTTCATAACAACAAATTGAGCAAAAGTAACTGCTGGATGTTAAGAGAAAATTATGAAAAGTATCTTGATTTAGCCTCATTTTTAAATGAAAATCAGTTAAATGTCTTAATGCCTGATATGAAAAACAAAGCACAGGAATAATCTTACATTTTAAATTTATTTATGTCAAACCAATCATCAAAGGATGTACGGCAAATTTGGTACGAAGCCTTATTTACCGAGTTATATTTGAACAAAAATGAACTAATTGCTGTTCAAATGTCAGCATATATGAGAAACAAATTTCCGTTTTTAGGAATTCAAAAAACTAAACTAAAAGAAATACAAAAGCCTTTCATAAAAGAGATGAAAAAAAATCCTGTGGATTGGTCATTTGTTGATGCATGTTGGAAAAATAATTATCGCGAAATTCAATACGTTGCTCTCTCCTATTTAAGAAATAATGTACAAAAACTAACTGACAAAGATTTACCCAAATTAAAAAAGCTTGCAATCTCTAAATCATGGTGGGATACGATTGACGCAATTGATAAAATTGTTGGCAGCATCATAAGTAGATACCCTGAATACGAAAAAACAATAATTGAATGGTCTGTAAGCAACAATATTTGGTTACGAAGAATAGCTATAGATCACCAATTACTAAAAAAAGATAAAACAAATACTGCCCTGTTAGAAAAAATAATCGTTAATAACCTTGGCAGCAAAGAATTTTTTATCAATAAAGCTATTGGCTGGAGTTTAAGAGACTATTCAAAGACAAATCCTCAATGGGTAAATGAATTTATCAATAAATATGGCGACAGAATGAACTCGCTCAGTGTCAGAGAAGCAAGCAAATATTTATAAGTATAAAAAAAACTTTATTTTATGCCAACAATAGACATACTTTTAGCAACATATAATGGCGAAGAATTTATTGATGAACAAATAAAATCTATTGTATCGCAAACATTCCAAAACTGGCAGCTCATCATTCACGATGACGGAAGCACAGATCAAACCGTTAATCTAATTCATAAATGGCAAAAATCGGACAATAGAATCAAACTCGTTGAAGATAATATTGCCTTACATTCTTCGGCGGCTAATTTTATGCATCTTTTAGAATTTGCACAAAGTCCTTTCATAATGTTTTGCGACCAAGATGACGTGTGGCTGGACAACAAAATACAACTCATGTACGATATTATCAGCAGAAAAGACAACACCAAGCCGCAAGTTGTTTATACTAATGCGTTAATATGGCACGGTGATGATAATTTTTCAGGTTCTATACCTTTTTGGCATCCGAAACGATTACAGGATACCCTTTTTCTTAACGGCGGTATTCACGGATGCCTGTCACTTTTCAATTTCAAAGTATTGGAAATAATGAAATCGCAAAATTACATTCCTGCGATGCATGACCATTTATTGATTCTGACAGGATTGACCTTTGGAGAAGTTACTTATATGAAGGAAACTCTCGTAAAATTTCGTCGGCATTCGCAAGCGGTTACAAATGGTACTGAAATTAAGAAAACGCCACTTGCAAGTCTATTGAACAAAGCGTCTTTCCCCGTTATAGATAATGATCATTATGAAAGTGTTATGAATTTCTATGACAGGAATCGCAATGAATTGTCAAAAGAACAGCTCCGCCTGTTTGAAACCTATTTAAAAATGCCCACTATGAGTCTTTTGAAAAAAGAACTCAAAGTAATGTGTTGCAATTTCACTCTGGGAGGCTCTCGTTTTGAATTATTGATAAAGATTTTAACACGGCGATATATTTAAACTCGGGCGAAAGTCTCTCGCAATTCACGACAAAGTTTCGCCCCAAGCCGAAAGTCTCTCGCAACTCACGACAAGGTTTCGCCCGCGGGCGAAAGTCTGAAATCAATGTCTTTCAGGGTTTCGCCCCAAGCCGAAAATCTCTCGCAATTCACGACAAAGTTTCGCCCGCGGGCGAAAGTCTCTCGCAACTCACAAAACAATAATTTACTTTTGAAAAAATAAAACGAAAAAAATAATGTATTATAAAATTTTGTAAGAAATATTTATTATTTTTGCGGCTTTAATTATTAATAATAAATTCATGAAAAAGAACGTATTTTTTTTAGTTGTATTGCTGCTTACAGTTTCATTTTATTCATGCGTAGATGAAAATGATTTTGATTTTAACAGAATAGCACAAACAACAATAAATCCTTCAATAGAATTAAATTTATTAGAAACACAGGTTGCCTTAACCGATTTTTTTAAAATAGATTTTGATTCTCTTGCCTCCAGTGTAGATGGTTTGCGATTAGAATTTTATCCATGCGATACCGGTAATTATTGGCGATTAGTTTATAATAGAATGGATACTATTGATATGCCCAAAATTTTAGATTCTATTCCAATACTTGAGACAGATTTTAACATTCCGCCTCTCTATATTCCCGGTATTGGCTTGGGAGATGTAGAATTTTCTACCGATTTGTATAGCGAGAGAATAAATATTCCTGAATTAAGAGACAATATTCGTTTTGATTCGGCAACATTTATAGACGGAAGCAAACTGCGTTTCACATTTTCACACGATATTCAGGATACAACTGGATATGATGTGGCAATTGTTTTAAATTCCCCGGACATTGTTAATAAATATAATCATCAGGCAATTCCTAATGATACGATATGGCTTGTAGGCTCAAAGGCAACAGAAAACGGCAATCTTAATTTAAGTAACTGTCTATTAAACGTGCAAAGAGATAATAATGATTCTGCGTATTTCACAGTAGATTATTTTTTACTTATCAATGCAAAAGAAAATGCTAATCCTGTTGGAGACATACATTGTAATGTACACCTCAACCATGAAGAACTGTTTATAGATATTGCTTATGGTTATCTTGGAAACTATGACGTTTATTCTATGGATACCGTTTTCATACCTTATTTTGATGACACTAATATCACAAATGTAATAACTCCTCACTCAATAAATCTGTTAGGTTTTGAGGCACAAATGGCAGTGTATTCAAATATAGGAATAGAAACAACAGTTTGGTTAAACGAATTATCTTCAATGAATAGCGCGGGAGAAATAATAAAATTGATAGAGAACCCTCTACCGGATACTGTTATTAATCAAAAAGGAGCATTAATCCCTCATCAACCCATTAAAATAAATTTACACCCGTTTATATCCAATTTATATGGAATAGAAGCATTGCCGAACAAAATATTTTCCGATGTTGCAATAAGGTTTAATAAAGATCGCCCTGCAAATTTTGTAACTCCACAAGATGCTTTTGTTGCAGTAAGTTCAGAGATGAAAGTACCGTTGATATTAAGAATAGATACTTTAATATATAAGACAGAAGTAAATGCATTTGATGTAGTGAAGGAGATGGATTATCTAAAATCTTTGACGATGAAATTCCATCTTGAAAATATGTTTCCATTCCAAGTTGATGCAGAATTTTTACTTTGCGACAGCAATGGAATAGAAATAGAACCTCTGATTGATTCTGTTTATCGTATCAATGGAGCAGTTGTTGATGATAATGGTAATATTTTAAGAGAAAGTATAACTGACCGTGATATAACTGTTACTTCTGATAAATATGATGCATTACGAAAAGCAGACAAAATACAAATAAAAATAATGCTTAATACATCCAAAACAGCCACCGGCAAACCTTTTGTAAGACTAAACTTAAAAGATAACAATGCAGGATATTTGAAATTGAAACTTGGCGTCAAAGCCACAACGAATTTTACATTTTAATTATTTAAAGAATTCATTATGAAGAATAAAAAATTATTGCTGTTTATATCTTTTGTAATCTTTTCTTATGTAGTAAAGGCTCAAAGTGATATAATGTATTTTATGAATGAGACTCCTCAGTCTTCATTTATCAATCCTGCCTTTGGAAGCAAACTCGGAAGCACTTATATTTCACTCCCCGCACTATCAGGGTTAAACTTTAACTTCAATACATCCGGTTATTGTTATCATGACTTAATCAATCAGCATCCCATTTACAAAGATTCGTTGCAAATAGACTTAAATGGGTTCTACAATAAACTCAAATCATCATTAGATATAAATATATTAGGTGATATTTCTCTCTTTGGACTTGGAATAACCTTTGGTAAAACACACTTGTCTTTGGATTTAAAATTCGGATTTTCTTCAAGAATAGAACTTGATAAATCTATTTTTGGTTTTATACTTGATGGTTTTGGCAATGAAGATAAAGGATTAGTACTTGATGCTCCATTATTAAATATTCAAACGTATATCTCTCCGTCAGTTTCTTTAGCTCGAGAATTTGGAGACAAATTAAAAATAGGAACAAGAGTGGGCATGTTGTTTGGAATAATGGATATTACAAGTAAAGAAACCATTATTGCAGTTACAGAAAATAACGGAACTTTAGCAGTAGAAACTAATTTTGATGTATTAACAGCAAATATTTTTGGTAGATTTCGCTCCAATTCTCTGTTTAATGACACTACCAACAGTACAGAATTCAATATGGCAAATATGAACGATATTCTATCTACTGCATTTAACAACAAAGGATTTGTGATTGACGTAGGAGGAGCTTACAAAATAACCGATAATATGGAAGTAAGTCTTGGTGTTTCCGATTTTGGATTTATAAAATGGACAACTAACACAACCGCCATTCGTTCCAAACATCCAAACAACAGAGTTGAATTTGACGGAATACGAAGTTCTTTGGACAGTTTATCATCACAAGTGGAAGAATATTTGGAACATATTGGAGATACATTACTTTACATTACCGATATGAAAGCAGATTCTATAGCTCCATACACTTCAATGTTACCAACCAAACTTTATGCAGGATTGACTTGGAAATTCTTTGGTGCATCCTATCTTCATGCTTTGTATAAGGGGGTGATTGGTAATGGGTATTTTGATAATTATTTTTCAATATTTTACGGTTTGCATTGGGGTGCAATAGCATTATCTTTTGGAAATACATTCAGTACCCATGTTGCATTTAATCCATCATTTAGCGTATCTTTAACAGGAATAGGATTTAATATCTATGCAGGAGGTTCTTTTTCATTTACAAAGTCCGGATTCAACGTTGCAGATATGTCTGCTGCTAATATATTTGCAGGCGTTAATCTTCTAATAGGCAGAAAACCTTATTGGAAATCAAGTGTTATTCCTTTATAATTTATGATATTTCTCGTCTTTTATTAAAACAATAATAAAAGAGGCTATCATTACAATAGCCTCTTTTAACAATTTTCATACAATATTATATCATCAAACTGACAAATTCTTTATCTTTTATAGTTCTGAATAAAACTAATACTTTTATGTATTAACTCGTATAACACTCTGTCATTTTCTACAAATGGAACACTTTTTCTGTATTCTGACACAAAATTTTCTATGGCAGGAGAGGATAAAAGATGTGTCATTTGTTTTCTAAAATCTAATGCCTGAGCCGCATTTAATAACTCTATCGCCAACACTTTTTCTGTATTATTTATTACCCTGTAAAGTTTTGTCGCTGCATTTGAACCAAAAGATACATGATCTTCCTGCCCTTGTGAAGAATCTATAGTATCAACAGATGCAGGTGTGCATAATTGCTTAGACTGACTTACTATAGATGCGGCAGTATATTGAGGTATCATAAATCCTGAATTTACTCCCGGATTGGCAACAAGAAAAGAAGGTAAGCTTCTTTTTCCACCTATTAATTGATATGTACGTCTTTCGGAAATAGAACCAAGTTCTGCCACAGCTATTGCAAGATAATCAAGATTTATTGCCAAAGGTTGCCCATGAAAATTACCTGCAGAAATAACTAAATCCAAATCCGGAAAAACTGTTGGATTGTCTGTCGCTGAATTTATTTCTGTTTCTATCACTGAACATACATGCAAAATAGCATCTTTACTAGCTCCATGAACTTGAGGCACACAACGGAAAGAATATGGATCTTGTACATGTTGTTTTGGCTGTTTAACTATTTGACTTCCATTTAAAATTTCTCTTATATTTTTTGCCGTGGCAATTTGTCCGCTATGAGGTCTCACCTGATGAACAGCATCCATAAATGGTTCAATTCTTCCGTCAAAAGCTTCAAGAGATACACACATAATAAGATCTGAAAGCCACGAAAGTTGCTGACTCTTCAACGCACACCAAACAGCAAAGGCACTCATAAACTGAGTTCCATTCAATAATGCCAACCCTTCTTTTGATTGTAATTCTATTGGTTTCCAACCGAAGCGTTTATTCAATTCTTCACCGGTCATCCGTTCTGTTTTGTAATCCACAACACCTAATCCTAAAAGTGGCAAACAAAGATGAGCCAAAGGTGCTAAATCACCCGATGCACCAAGTGAACCCTGTTGGTATACTACCGGAAATATTCCCTCATTAAAGAATGAAATCAATCGCTCTATTGTTATCAGTTGAACCCCACTGTTACCATAAGACAATGATTGAATTTTATTCAATAACATTATTTTTACTATATCCTGCGGCACTTCTTCACCCACACCACAAGCATGACTCATAACAAGATTTTTTTGTAATTGCGAGAGTTGCTCTTTGCTTATTGAGATATTACAAAGAGAACCAAAGCCTGTTGTTACTCCATAAACAGGTTCTGCCTGAGTTTGCATTTTTTCGTCCAAATATTTGCGACAGAGTACGATTTTTTTCTTGCTATCCTCGCTCAATGCAAGTTTTGTATTATTTTCAATTATTTCTCTTACTTTTTTCAGAGTGAGAAATTCGCTGCTTATATTATGTATATTCATATATATATTGTTTTATTGTTAAATATCTTTGTTTATATATTGCAAAAGTATTATTTTTTTCAAAATATTCTTGACAATATAAATAAATATATAGATAAAATATTGGGATATGTTGCTAAAAGTTCAAGCAACATTAGCTAATATTCCGATAATTAAAAAGATATTAAATATGAATATGGAAATTATGTACGGAATATAAAATTTTACAATTTTATATTCTCAATCTAATTGTTCAAAACGACTGTTGTTACTCTTAAATGTTCTAACAAGATGTTTAATATTCTGCACAATTAACCGTTCTTCGTCTGCAAGTGAGTCATTGTTTTGCAGTATAAAATTCAATTCCGATATGGATTGCTCTACAATTTGAGTATCTATTTGTTCTGTTTTGGCAATGAATATTTTTTTATGATAAGTTGGTAAAATATTTTCTTTTGGTGTTAGAAGTTCTTCATAAAGTTTTTCTCCTTCACGTAAGCCTGTATAAATGATATTTTTACCTTCTTCAACTTCCAAGCCTGAAAGTTTAAGCATTCGCTCAGCCAAAGTCCTTATTTTTACAGGTTCTCCCATATCAAAAAGAAAAATTTCTCCTCCATTTCCCATTGTCGCTGCTTCTAATACTAACCGACTGGCTTCTGCAATTGTCATAAAATAACGTGTTATATCAGGATGTGTTACGCTTAAAGGTTGTCCTTCGCTTATCTGTTGTCTGAAACGAGGTATTACAGAACCATTAGACCCAAGAACATTCCCAAATCGCGTAGTAATAAATTTAGTTGTATTTTGCATATTATTCAAATGTTGGATGTACATTTCAGCATATCTTTTTGTAGCACCCATAACATTGGCAGGATTAACGGCTTTATCGGTGGAAATCATTACAAATTTTTCTACATTATATGAAATTGACAGGTCGGCAATGTTTTTTGTTCCGATTATATTTGTTAAAGCAGCCTCATAAGGTGAGGTTTCCATCATTGGTACGTGCTTATAAGCGGCAGCGTGAAAAATTATTTGAGGATTATATTGTTGAAATATCTTTTCCAGATGTTTTTTATCTGTAACAGAAGCAATAACAATATGCTTTTTTATTTGAGAATATTTATCGTTAAGACTGTTTTCCATATCATAAAGAGGTGTTTCTGCATTGTCCAACAAAATAATCTCAGGTTTATATATTATCAGTTGCCTTACAATTTCGCTTCCTATTGACCCCGCAGCACCAGTTACAAGTATTCTTTTACCTCCAAGTTCTTTTTCTATTAAGGGCTGATTTGGCTTTATTTCTTTTCTGCCCAAAAGTTCTTCTATCTGAATTTCTTTTATTTGATTTTCCTGCAATTTTCCTTCATTCCACGTTCTAATATGTGGAACACTTAAAACCTTTATTTTATTATCATGACAGATTTCAAAGATTTCATTTTTTCTCTCCAAACTTATTCTGTTTGTAGCAATAATCACACTGTCTATATCTCTGTATTTCAACAAATATTCCATTTTGTCAGAACTCCAAATTTTGTATCCCATAATGGTTTTACCTGCAAGATTATTGTCATCGTCAATAAAACCTTTAATATAATATTTTCTTGATGCACTGCTTAAAGTGTTTGCCGTTGCTGTCCCTGTTCGTCCTGCACCAAAAATCAAAACTTGAGTGTTTAATTCCGTATTAATTCCGGATTTATATGCTTTTTCAAACAACCATCTTACAAACATTCTAAAAAGAACAAGCAAAATATAAGTTACGAAAAAGTTAATGATAACTAATTGTTTAGGGAAAAAATCTTTTGTTTCTTCTGATAACCATTCTTTATATCCTGTATTTATCAACAAAAGCATAACATCTGCCACCAACAGAGCAAACATTATCCTTATCATATCTGAAAAAGTAGAGTAACGAATAACGCTTTTATGAACCTTTAATAGACTTAATACTGAACAAGTAACAACAATAGTTAGAAAAATGAACCGCAAAGAATAGTTATCAAAAGGGAAATGAAACCATGTTTCTTTCATATCTATAATTGCACCCGATATAAAAATAGAAACAATAACTATTCCTGCATCAATTAAGGCTATCAACCATGGACTGATGTAACGTTTGGACATCATTTTGTCAATCAAACGAAGCATTTTATGGTATAATTTGTTCATATTCTCAATTTGCAATTTATGGTAATTGTTAACAGCCCAATACTTTTATTGCTTTGTCCAATCTTTTAATTGTTTCATTGCTGCCGATGAGCTTCATAATATCAACAAGATTCACTCCCTTGCCTTCACCGACCAATGCCAAACGGATACAATTCATTATCTGTCCGATGTTAAGTTGATTTTCCTCTATAAATCGGTGAAGAAACTCTTCGGTATTGTGAGCAAAGAGGTTATCATCGTCAGGAGTCTGTTGAGCAATATGACGCATTTCAACTAAAATTTCAGCCATTCTCCTGCCCGCATCATCTTTCCAGCGTTTGTTAACAACTTTCCCGTCATAAGTTTGCGGGGCAACAAAGAAATAGTGTGAATTGTCCCAAAGGTCGGAAAGGAAGTCGCAACGTTCCTTCACAAGCCCCACTACCTGAACAACAAAGGTTAAATCCGTATTGATACCCTTTAAATCAAGGTTATCGAGAATCTTTATGTAATCTTTGGCGATGTCTTCATTGGCTAACTCTTGAAAATAATGATGATTAAACCATTTAGCCTTCGTCAGGTCAAACTTTGCTCCGTGTTTGCTGATGCGGTCAATAGTGAAAGCCTGCACTAATTCTTCAAGGCTGAATATTTCCTGTTCGGTACCTGCATTCCAACCCAGTAGAGCCAGCATATTTATAACAGCCTGCGGCAAATATCCGCTTTCACGATAGCCTGATGAAATTTCGCCTGTTTTAGGGTCTTTCCATTGCAGAGGGAAAACGGGGAAGCCAAGTCGGTCGCCGTCTCTTTTGCTGAGTTTTCCGTTTCCTTCGGGTTTCAAAAGCAAAGGAAGATGGGCAAATTGGGGCATGGTCTCTTCCCACGAGAAAGCCCTGTAAAGCATAACGTGTAAAGGGCAGGAAGGCAGCCATTCTTCTCCGCGAATAACGTGAGAGATTTCCATTAAATGATCATCCACCACGTTAGCAAGATGATAGGTTGGCAATCCGTCCGATTTGAAAAGGACTTTATCGTCGAGCAGAGATGTATTCATTTTCACTTCGCCGCGTATGAGGTCATTGAGAACAACATCGGTGTTGACGGGGAACTTGAAACGAATAACGTAAGGCACATTGTTTTTCAGCAGAGCATCAACCTCGTTTTCGGACAGGGATAATGAGTTACGCAACCCTTGACGCGTATTGCAGTCATATTGAAAATTCTTTTTTTGACTTTCACATTCTTTTCTCATGGCATCAAGTTCTTCGGGAGTGTCAAAAGCATAGTAAGCCCATCCGTTTTCCACGAGTTTCAAGGCATAATCCTTATAGACAGTCCTTTCACTTTGGCGATAGGGGGCAAAATTTCCGCCGACACCCACTCCTTCGTTGAATTGGAGTCCGAGCCATTTAAAAGCCTCGATGATATATTCTTCAGCGCCTTCAACAAAACGGTTTTGGTCGGTATCTTCAATTCTTAAAATAAAATCACCGTTATTTTTTTTTGCAAAAAGGTAATTGTAGAGAGCGGTTCTCACGCCGCCGATGTGTAAAGGTCCAGTTGGAGAGGGTGCAAATCGTACCCGAACTTTTCTATCCATATCTCTGTTGTGTATATTGTTTTATTTATTCTAACTGCCTGCAAAAGTAATAAAAATACTCTTATGTCAATCGCCGTCTTTTCCGTCATTGTTTGCTCAATCCTTTTTCCCGTCTCCCCTACCCTTGTTTCTTTGTCTTCTGTTCGGGTGGCGGCGAACATTATTCACGTTTCCGATCGGGTTAGATTTCTTTTCTGTGATTTTGCAAAAGTTTTCGGACGAGTGAAATCAAAACGGGGTTTGAGAAATTAGCAAATAAAAGCAATTTTGGTGAGGTTCTTTTTTTATATTCTACTTTATGCTTACAGCAACCATTGGAACAGATGAATGATTATAATTATTATTTGAATACGAATGTTTTTCTTCAAAATCTATTGTATTTAGAAAAGGCTTTATCCTTTTGTTTGCAAGATCAATATATTCCTGCGAAATTTCATATCCAATAAAATTTCTATCACTTTTTAAGGCTGATACTGCAGTTGTGCCACTGCCCATAAACGGATCTAAAACAATATCTCCCTTAAAAGAATAAAGTTGTATTAAGCGATAAGGCAATTCTTCAGGAAAAGGTGCAGGGTGTCCTATTCTTTTGGCACTTTCGGCGTTCATTGTCCAAATAGATTTTGTCCATTCCATAAACTGCTCTCTTGTTATTGTATTTTCTCTGTTTTCTTTTATTCTGCTGTAATCTCCTTTTGAAAATACGAGAATATATTCGTGAATATCTCTTAAAATCGGATTAGATGCACTTTGCCAACTTCCCCATGCAGTAGAAGGACTTGCACTTGCTGCTTTATTCCAAATAATTTCCCCTCGCATGTTAAAACCAATCTTTATCATCATTTTAGAAATATAATCGGACAAAGGGATATAAGGTTTCCTGCCAAGATTGGCAACATTGACACAGGCTCTCCCGCCATTGACCAATACCCTGAAAGTATCAGTAAATGAATTTTCCAACATTTGCAAATATTCTTCCAAAGACAGGTCTTCATCATATTCTTTTGAAACATTATACGGAGGAGAGGTTATCATTAAATGAACAGAATTATCAGGTATCTCTTTCATATTTTCGGCAGAACCAAGTATCAGTTTATTTTTTAATTCATAAGGAAAAGAATTGTCTTTTACCTTTGAAACTTTTGTGTTATCAAGTTCTTTGTAGAGTTTGGAATCATAGAATTTGGAACTGTCGTGATTTATTCTGCCGTTTGTGCCAAATGAAGATGTTGATGTACCTTTTGTATTCATATTTAACTGCGTATTAAAGATAAAAATTTTTCTGCTTTGGCAACATCGGATTGTTCCTGTGCAGAAATTTTGATTATAGCCCCAAGTTTTTGTTTGGCAATCATTGAAGAAAAATAATTAAATTCTGATTCAACGAGCATTTTGCAATTATCAAATAATTGTTTCTCATTGTATATTGTTTGAAATGCTTCCTGTGGAGATTGATTTATAAATTTATCATTGATTGGATTTGGATTCAACGACCAAAAACCTTGCACGACTCCTGATTGTTTCAAAAAATCTACTTTCTTCGTATAATTTTTCGTAACAGGAGTATTACCGAGTACAATTATTGGTATTTTGGTTGATTCCATACCCGAAACTCTTATATTTATTGCTTTACCTGTTGCTTTAAGCATGGAATCGGAACGCAATAATGAAGGATTGCCTTTATGTTGTTTATAATCCCCGATATATTTTATTTGTCCGTCTATATACTGATAATTTGAAACAATACTCATTTTTATTTCAAAGAGTAATTTGATATTTTCTGCCTTTTGGTCTTTGTTATCAGTGGTGCAGAATGCAAGGTCTGCACTTGTCTGCCGTGTTAAACCCAATTCATTGCAAACAACTCCATTGACAGCATATAAACCGAGTTTCTGAGCCACAGGATTGAATAAATTCTTGCACCAAGTCTCTGTAAATTGTCCGATAAGTGAATTTCTGCTTTGCAAGGTCTGTCTTTCAGTTTCAAAACCTTTTGGAATATAGGCGAAATATCCACTGTGCAGATTATAAAAAAGTTGTTCAACGGAAGCAAAATTCTTTAATGCCTCTGTAAAAAATGTTATTTCCGTATTGTTATTCCAAAGTTCCATGTTGTTGAGAATTTTTTACCATAACTTATCTTCCGTAGAGTTCATATCCATTCTTTAATAGATTGCAAAGATAGTGAAAAATTCCTTACAAACCCCTATCAAACAACTTTTTTCTCAAAAAATGTGCATTAACGGGTAACGATAAAGAAACGAGCGAGGTGCGCTTGTTTGCTTCGTTTTACTGTGATTTCAAATAACTCCGGGACAAAATTACAAAAAATTTATTATATTTGCAGTCTAAAACATTAAAACTATGCCATATTATCATCCATTAAAGTACTTAAACAAGGCAGAACGCCTGCGGACAACAGAAAATCTGCTGAAACTGCGCAGTCAGTTAGACCGTGATATTCCGCAAAAAACGGCTACCGATACGCTGCTGCTTGCCACGTGGAATATCCGCGAATTTGGCGACAATCGCCGCAAAGAAAGCCTCTATTATATCGCGGAAATCGTCAGCCGTTTCGATTTGGTTGCCGTGCAGGAAGTGTCGTCCAAT
>JAISUE010000002.1 GCA_031272245.1 Bacteroidales bacterium | reverse complement strand
CCATCACCAAAAAACTGACTAATATGCGTGCAGCAGGCTCTGACGATAAGGTTGCCATTGCTCCCGCCGTTAAATTCTCGTTGGAAGAGGCTATGGAGTACATTGGTGAGGACGAATACCTGGAAATAACTCCGCTTAATCTTCGTATCCGCAAGATACTGCTTGACGAAACAGACCGCAAACGGGCAAGTAAATAAATAATAATTTTGCAATACATAAACTACGTTTCCGTAGATTTGTGATATATATACGGAAAATATGAAGAGTTTTTTAATATATATAGTTGCAATATCATTGATATGGTGTATATTCAAAAAGAATAAAAAACACTTTAAACTTTTATTGTACCAATTTTAATTAAAATGGCAAAATGTTTTTTTGTGAATAAATGAAAAATAGAAAATAATATAAAGTGGGTAAATGGTTCATTATAAAAATATGTTTTCATCTGTTATTTAGCATAAAAATTTGATTTTTCAAAAAAAAAATGTACCTTTGCAAACTTAAAAAATAAAATAATTTAAAAGCAAAAAACCAAATGAAAACAGTATCTATGAGCGGTTCTCTAAGAGAGAACGTAGGGAAAAAAGATGCAAAAAGATTGCGCAGGGAAGAATTAGTTCCTTGTGTTCTTTATGGTGGCAAAAGCGAACAAGTTCGTTTCAGTGTGAATAAAAAAGATTTTAAACCTTTGCTTTTCACGCCGGATACACATTATGTAGAATTAAACATTGATGGCAAGCAAACAAAAGCTATCTTACAGGACATTCAGTATCACCCGGTAAGTGATGAGGTATTACATGCCGATTTTTTACAAATTTTTGATGACAAACCTATCACTGTTTCTGTTCCAGTAAAAACAAACGGAACTGCGCCTGGTGTATTACAGGGAGGTAAGTTGGATATTAAAATCCGTAAAATGAAATTAAAGGGATTACCTAATGCTTTGCCTCAATATGTTGAAATTGACGTTAGCAAACTTGAAATAGCACAAAGTGTTCAGGTTTCTGATATATCTATTGAAGGTGTAGAACCGTTGGATGTTAAAAGCAGTATTGTGGTTTGGGTAAAACCTACTCGTAATTCTGCAAAAACAGCAACAACAGAAGGCTAAATTTTATAATTCAAAGATTTAAGGCTGGTGTATTTTTTACATCAGCCTTATTTTTATTTAGTTGCAGTACAAAAACTTTTTTTTACTTTTGTTACCATTAAAAATGAGCAAAAATATATGAAGGCATTTTTCTATCACGCATTAAAAATAGACCATAAACGTTGTATTGGTTGCGCCCATTGTGTTAAAAATTGTCCAACTGAAGCTATAAGAGTTAAAGAAGGCAAAGCTACAATATATGAAAATCGTTGTATTGATTGTGGAGAATGTTATAAAGTATGTCCATCAGGAGCTATTTTTGTTGCACAAGATGATTTTGAAAATATATATAAATATCAAGAACGTGTATTACTTGTGCCTTCAGTGTTTCTCGGTCAATTTCAAGAATATATTAAAGCCTCGCAAGTTTATTCTATATTAATTTCTCTTGGATTTACACATATAATAGAAGTAGAAACAGCTGCCCCTATTCATTGTTCGGCAAGAAACAATTATGCTGCAAAACATAAAGATAGCCGCCCACTAATATCTGCATTTTGTCCGGCTATTGTTCGTTTAATACAGGTAAAATTTCCATCACTTGTTAATAATCTTGTTGCAACAAAAGCTCCGGTTGATTTTGCGGCTGACTATATAAGAAAAAAATTACAAGAGGAAAACAAAGATTTGAAACCTGACAATGTTGGTTTATTTTATGTTACTCCATGTGCTGCTAAGATTGCAGCTGTTAAATCTCCTGTTGGTGAAGAAAAATCGAGTGTTGATGGAGTGATAAACATGGATTTCATGTATAATAAAGTATATAAGGAAATCAAACAAAAACATACTGAACAAAACCATAAAATATCTGCTAACGATGTTACAAGTGATTCGGTCATGTATTCATTGACTAATGGTGAAAAACGTACAGCTTTATGTAAAAAATCTTATGCTATTGATGAGATTAAGAATGTAACAGAATTTTTAGAAAAGGTAGAAGATGAAGAAGTAACAGGAGTTGATTTTCTTGAATTAAGAGCTTGCGATCAGGGATGTCCGGGAGGAATACTGACATGTGGAAACCGTTTTCTTATAAGAGAAAGAATTATGATGAGAGCAAAGCAGTTAGCGAACAGGGAAAGAAATGGCGAAATAGACAGAAATAAAGACATAAACAATTACAAAGAATCTTTATTAGAAAATATGAATGTTGGCGAAATACTTCCTCGTTCAATGATGGTTTTAGATGAAAATATAAATGTTGCCTTGGAAAAATTAAATACAATAAGAGATATTATGACAAGATTGCCTCAAACTGATTGCTGCGTTTGTGGCGCCCCGTCTTGCAGAGCTTTAGCTGAAGATATAGTTTGTGGTAATGCAGATTTGACGGATTGCGTCTTCATTCAGAGAAGTTTTGAAAGTCTTGGCTCAATGAAATCAGAAGAGTCGGTAAATATTATGAAAAAAATATGGGGAAAAGGCAAATTTCTTGTTCTTTTTTTTGTATCATTTCTATTTTCTTTTAATATTTTGGCTCAAAATGTAACAATTAATGGGCAGGGATATGGTATTAAAGGAAAGGAAATAAGACTTTATTCAACAGAAGATGCTATTTCCAATTTTGAAAAGGAAATAAGTAAATATAATGTAGAAGATTCGCTCTTTCATTTTGCTGTTACACTTGGAGACGTAACACCTCTAACAATTAAAATAGATAATTATCAATATACTTTTTGGGCACAGCCCGGAACAATTTACAATCTTGTTATTCATCCATTCAATTATAATATTGCAGACAGTCTCAATTTTTATTCTCATAAATTTATACTGCCAATAGAAATTATAGCAGACAGCAACGAATTGAATCATAAAATAGTATCTTTTGATACTCAATTTGAAACTTTTGTCTTAACACATATTTTTCAAAATGTTAATAATCGTGCAATAATAGATTCTCTTAATGCTTTTGCTTTGCAATTTGCTGACAGTACAGATACTTCATACTTTGCAACTTACGTAAGATATGAAATATATCAGTTAATGTACTCTCTTGGACTTTATAATCGCAATAAATTTAAAGTTCAAATTTTTATGGATAAACCAATATGTTATTCCAACATTGGTTATATGGATTGTTTTAATCTTGTGTTTGAAGATTATATTGCTTACGGCAACAAAAATATGTCTCCGAGAATTGTAGAACGTTGGCTTGCAAATCAACAAATGTCAATAATGTTGGATTCTCTTGGTATTGATAGTGTTTTACGTAATGAGGTATTTAGAGAGCTTGTTTTTCTGAAAGGTATGCGAGATGCTTTCTTTACAAAAGGCGTAGAACAGACAAACATTATAAAAATGTTAGATGTTTTTATTGCCAAGACAAAGTTTGATAGGCACAAAGAAATAGCAAAAAACATAAAATCGTATTTTAAAACTTACAGCAAAGGTGAGAAAATAGAAGATTACGTATTAAAAAATGTAAATGAAGAGAATGTAAAATTATTGTCGGTTTTTGGAGAAAAGCCTGTTATTCTTGCTTTCATCAAAGTTAAAGACGTTATTTCTCGTAGAGAACTTGAAACTATACACCAACTTTATGACGATTTGCAGGATAGTGTTAAAGTTGTAGTGATTTGCTTTGACCAGTCTCTTGATGCTATGTATAACTTTATTAGAAATACTAAAACCGGTATCCGTTATAAATTTCCTGTTTTGTATTTTAATCAAAATTGGGATATGTTTGATAAATTTCATATCAGAGATTTTCCAACTTTTATGTTTATTGATAAAGATGGAAACATAATTGAAAATCGTCTTATGAAACCTTCCGATACGGAACGTATGTTTGATATATCAACAGGACAGGAATTTAGTGCTTGGCAACGTTTTATCAAACAGAAAAATGCAAAATAAATCACAAAATAAATTAGTATATAAGCCGCTCTTTATATAAAATCATAATTAACATATATGAGTGGAAAATAGAAAAATCAGCAAATTAGCCAAAGTTCATTTAATGCTTTTCGTTTTTATACTAAGTATAAAACAAAATTTCTCATTAACTTTTTTTATAAAAAAACCGAAATTATTTGGAGTTTCAAGTTTTTTTCTTACTTTTGTACTTTCAAATTTAAGAAAATGAATAAACATAATATAAATACGCTATTTAAAGCACAGAAACGGGCATTAGACGCACGTTCTCTCCCTGACAGGCTTTCAGGGGGGGACAACAGCCTCGTTTTCAGGCAGTTATATTGCGTATATCGTTAAACTGTTTATCCGCTTCAACCATTCTCTCCCTGCAT
>JAISUE010000025.1 GCA_031272245.1 Bacteroidales bacterium | reverse complement strand
GACCTTTTCCGAATCATTAACACAGATACAACTTCGGAAATAAAATCAATGGTGATAGACTTTGAGAAACATATTGCGTATCTGTTGGGGAAAAAAGATGCTTTGATAACAGAGTTTATCATTGACCCGCAAGAAGTATTAACGTGGCTAACGCCAGACCCAAAGGCAAGTAAGTATCCTCATCAATCACCTTACGCCTATTGCTCAAACAACCCTGTAATGAAAGTAGATCCAGACGGCATGGAAGATGATTGGATTTCAAAAGATCCTCCTCATAACAAAGAGGAAAACTATATTAGACAATCTTCACAATATAATACAAAAAATACGCAACAACAATCAGCAACTGATTTAAGCTCACGGCAAATAAATCATGGTATCTCAATAGATGTTACACTTGCAGCCGGACCACTAGGAATAAATGCAGAAATAGGAGTAATAAATGATTCAAGAGGTAATGCCAATTTATATCTTTCTTATGGACAAGCCGTTGGAGGAGAAATATCTATAGGTGTAAATGCTTTATATATTCCTCAAAATAATTTCAATATCAATAATTTTGAAGGGCAAGGTATCGGCATAAATGTTAATATGGGTCCAGTAAGTTTAGGTAGTTTTACTGACCAAAGTAAAGGAGCTATAAGAGATAGTTACAATAACAATTATTTAGGATTTAAATTGGGTTTGGGATATGGAAGTGGCTTGTCTATAAATCCTAATTCAAAAACTACATTATTAAATTCTGATGGCTTTCAAAATATAGGTAATTTTAATACAAGTAATAGTGTTTATTATAAAATAGGACATAAATAATTATGGAAACATTTCTTTGGATAATTTTTGGATGTTGTATGCTTATTGGCATAATTATAAATTTAATGTTCGTAGAAATGCGAAGAATTTTGCGCGAAGAAAAATTTAAAGTAAACTTTTTTATTTTATTTGCATTCCCGTACCAACCTTTTTGCGAGTTATTACAACAAAATAATTTAATGTATAATAATAAGGGTAAATGCATACAATTATATAAAGTTGTAAAATGGTTGATGCAAATTGCTTACGTAGGCATAATTTTGTTTATTATTGTTGTAATTATAGATGTATGTAGATCATAGAAGTAAAAGGGACAAATACTCGGACAAGATAATAAATAAACTATGAAAAATATTATACATATATGCTTCTTAATTACTATCCTGTTTCTTTTTAACGAAGCCGCTTGTAGTGATTATGCTGAAAATCTAGGCAATGGATACATATATATGCATGAAGAAAAAGGAAATAACTTCATATATCATGAATTTCCATTAAAAGGAGGTAAAATTCCTCGTGATGTAATATCTTTTGATTATGATAAGGAATTTATAATAGTTAAGCAAAAACTAATGCCACGTGTTGCTGGAGAAAAAGAAATTAATTATAAATATAGAGACAGTATATTTTATTATTGGTTAATAGAATAGATAAAACAAAAATTAAAACGATTGGTCCAATGGATAGTTTAGAATTTATCCAAACAAGAAAAGATTATGAAGTTTCAGACAAATTAAAAATAGAATGATTATGAAGCAACTGATTACACTTTTGTTTTTGTTTGTTTTGAGCATCAATTTACAAGGACAAGATAAAAAAAGAAAAAATTATATTTGCAGATTATAAAAGAAAGTGATTATGATAAGCAAATTGAAAACAAGTCTGTTAGTTTTATTAGTAACAGCAATAAATTCAGGGGTATTTGCTCAAAACACTAACCCTTATGAAAAATTTGGTTATGTTTCCAAAGTGGAATACAAATTACCTATGGAAGACTTTTTCCGAATCATTAACACAGATACAACTTCGGAAATAAAATCAATGGTGATAGACTTTGAGAAACATATTGCGTATCTGTTGGGGGAAAAAGATGCTTTGATAACAGAGTTTATCATTGACCCGCAAGAAGTTTTGACATGGTTATCTCCAGACCCAAAGGCAAGTAAGTATCCTCACCAATCGCCTTACGTCTATTGCTCAAACAATCCGATAATGAGGGTTGATATTGACGGTATGGCTGATGATTGGTATGAAGATGCAAATGGAAATGCAACATGGCAGAATAGCAAAGCACAAACATATACGGATAAAAATGGTAACACGTACAAAAATATCGGGTCAGAATACTTAACATTTGACGGAACTAACTTAACCTATTATACTCAAAAGGAAGATAAAAATGGCAATTTATCAATATAAATCTACTTTTGGGGCTGTGTCGGGACAACCTGATGCAAATGACAATTTTAATTATTCTCAAGCGGCACAAACAAATAGTAATTCTGGTCCTATTCCAGAAGGATTGTATTTTATAAATCCTCAAAATGTGCAGAGTTATAATGATATAAATGTATTGAATAAAGCAAAATCCTTAATTGGATTAGGAACATTTCCAGGAGGAACAGACTCTTGGGGACAAAATAGAGTTTGGATACAGCCTAATGAAACAATGGTTTATAATGAAGCAACTGGAAACATTGTTTATAGAGGTAATTTTTCCATACATGGAGGCTCAACGCCTGGCAGTAGAGGTTGCATAGATTTACATCACAATGCAAATCCTTTTTTCAGACAATTAAAACAATCAAAAAGTAGTTTCATACGATTAAATGTTAATTATCCTAACTAATATATGCTGAAAACAATATTAAAAATACAAAACATAATTCGTTTAATCGTTATTCTAATCCTTTGTATTGTTTTTATTAGTGATTTTATACATTCTTTTAGTAATATAGATACTTATCAACATGTATATGTTGGAAGTTCGCATTTTTGGCAATTTACGGATATGTCTGCATTAAGAATAAGTTTAGTGTTGAAATTTCTTTTAGGATTAGTTTATTTTGTGTTTATTTTATACTGTTTAATAAAAAATAAATTTAACAAGAGTTTATTTTATTTTTTTTTAATTGTCGATATTCTTATTATCTTATATTTTATATTTCTTTATTTTTATAATGTAAATAATATTTAAATGAAAAGACTGATTATACTTTTGTTTTTGTTTGTTTTGAGTATCAATTTGCAAGGACAAGACGATGATACAATAAAAATACATAAAATTAACAAGACTGGCGACAAGATATGGATTTCGTTCATTCTCGGAAAACAAAGAATGAATCTTGATGCAATAGATGTTTTTATTGTTATGGAAGATAGCATCAATCAGAAAACGATAATAAAAACTACTATTGAAAATTCTTCATTCAAATTGCCTGAACTTAAAGAATATATCCAAGAAAATAGACGCTGTTTCTTTGGTATAAAGTATGGTATTAGCACCTACGGAACGGATGTTCCATTATCTTTATTATTAAACAATGATAGTTTATTTCTTTGCTATGGTAGGCAACAAAGTACCAAACATTATTACTCTAAATATGATGGAATATTTTTTATAAAAGGTAATACGGCAGAAAGTCAAGTAATGACTTGTGTTCCTAATCTGAAACAGTTTATTACGGCAAATAATAAGAAAATAAAAAACAATAAAGTAAATGAAGATAACAGAAACAACAAAGAAATTACTGCCAACAAAGACCAGTATCGAAGTGCTTTTAACGAAATGAACGAGATGCTACAGGGCAAAAAACCAAAGAGCCTAAAAAGAATTGTCTTCTTGTATGAAAATGCTTTTTGTAACGATACTTTGAATTATGAAAAGTTTTGTAAAACCATAGACAACATAGTTTATAAATTGGAATACAACATAAAAATAAACAACTTTGAAAAATATAAGACTGCAGGGAATTGGGCGGCATTTACCTTTTTGAAAGAGTCGTCAGCAATAAATCAAAATCAGGCTTATGAATATGATTTTAATGATTATTGGGGAAAGACGGATTATAGCAAAGGATTTGTTACAAAGTTATTGAGGACAAAGAAAGGGAATTGTGTATCCTTCCCTTTGTTGTATAAGATATTATGTGATGAAATGAAGACAGAATCATATCTGGCTATTGCTCCAATTCATTTGTACATTAAACACCGTGACGATAATAATGGTTGGACTAATGTTGAATTGACAAATGGTTCTTTTCCCAGAGACGAGTGGATTATTCAACAGTTAGGAATAAGTGTGGAGGCAATAAAAAGCGGAATTTATATGAAAGCGTTAAGTGATACTGATAATGTTGTATTTGGTATGCATCAGTTAATAAATGGTTATCAGAGAAAATACGAACCCGACAATTTTACATTACAAGTTATAGATACAGCCCTTTCATACTCTCCCAATGATTTACACATGTTAATTGACAAAGCAAATTATTTATTATCACAAATAGAAGTAGAACAGAATAAGGAAAAACCAGATGAAGAAAGAATAAAACAACTTTCTGAAGAACGGGAAGAATATAACGACAAATTATTCCATTTAGGTTATACATATTTGCAGGAAGATAAGTTTAATGATTTGCAAGAAAGCGTAAATAAGGAAATAGAACGACAAAAGAGCAGTCGTTAGACCAGTTTCTTAATGATGCTTTCGCAGAAAAGTAAATGAAGAAAGCTAAACAAACTTAATCAATCTGTCAGGCTTGCTTTTTAATCAAAACCGTTGTTCTGTCAAAAATTTTACAGCAAAAAATAAATCAAGTAAAATACCTTAATTCACAATAAAATTGTATTTTTGCAACTTAAATAAATTTTAATTTTAAATGAAAATGAAAGCGTATAAAATAATTCTCATAGCAGTAATGATAAGTGGTTTTTCATTGAATGTTGTATCTCAAACACCTAATAAAACAAGCGATTATGGTTTATTTGGTTATCCTTCAACGGTACGTTATATGAAATTTGAAGCAGATACAACAAATCAACCGCAATTACAACGTACAGCGTTTATTGATGATTATCAATTAACTTTTAATGAAAGACGGGAGTTGATTGAGAAAACGAATTTCATAGGAGGGACAAAAGACAGACAAATAAAAATGACTTATAATAATAAACGTCTAATTGCACAGGAAGTTTTAGCAGAAGCCGATGGCAAAATAGTTTCTACTACTGATTATGAATATGGATATATTGGCAGAGTTTCTCAAATAACTATAACTGAATATCCTCAAAGTCGCGGTGGTGCAAACACTATTGTATATAAAGAATCATATAATTACAATGATAAAGGACAACTAACAGAAAAAAATATCTTTGCAAATGGTATCAATCTAAGTAAAACAACTAAATATTTTTATGGTCCGCAGGATAGTTTAATATATACAATTACTACATATACAGAAAATAAAAATGTGGATAAAATAACTTATAGACGCGATTTTAAACATGATATAATAGAAATGACTGCTGTAAGAAATGATAAACAAACAAGACGAGAGTTTTATGTACTTAACGAAAAATCTCAGGTTGCAAAAAAAGAAGTTTATAATGCAAAAGATAAACTTATTCTTACTTATACTTATGAATATGATCAGCATAACAACATTTTATCGGAAGTTGGTATTGATAATAAAGGTGTTCGTACAATAGATTATCATTATAAATACGAAAAAGATGCTTTTTTTAACTGGACAAAACGTACAATGTATGATACTTGGGATGCTAAATATATTGAAATTCGTAATATTGAATATTTGGATAAAACTCATTTCTACGATGATCTGAAAGATGAGGAAACAAAAAGGGTTATTCGTGAATAAAAATATGTTGAAAATAACTTTGTACAACTAAATAAACCATAGAAGTAACAATACTTTAAAATGATAATACAAGAAATCGTAGATATACTTAAATGTTCTATTGTATATAATTGCAATATTGAAGAAAAGCAAGTAAAATTTGCTTGTGCTTCAGATTTAATGTCTGATGTTTTAACGCTTAAAGAAGGTGAAAATGTTTTGCTTATTACAGGTCTATGTAACATTCAGACTATTCGTACCGCAGAAATGGCAGGAGTTAAATACATTTTATTTGTAAGAAATAAACAGGTTACTCAAGAAATGATAGAATTGGCACAAGAAGAAGAAATGATATTACTTCAATGTAAGTATTCTCTTTTTCGTGCAGCAGGTGAACTTTATATGAAAGGCTTGCAACCACTGTATTAATTTCAAAATATAATTCTACAAATTACAGATATGCACTACGAATATACAATAATAGAAAATGATTTTGCCAATGCAGGCACAGCTTCTTCATCTATAAAAAAAACATTAAAACAATTAAATATAGATTCTGCAAAAATAAAAAGAGTTGTTGTTGCTGTTTATGAGGCAGAGGTTAATGCTATTGCTCACGCTTATGGTGGAACTATCTTTGTTGATATAGATAGTGATAAAATAGTGGTGAGTATCGCAGATAAAGGTCCTGGAATCCCTGACATAGCTTTAGCAATGCAAGAAGGTTACTCTACTGCTTCCCCAAAAGTAAGAGAAATGGGATTTGGCGCAGGAATGGGATTGCCTAATATCAAAAATAATGTAGATGAATTAGATATTAAGACAGAAATAAATGTAGGAACAACTATTACAATGATGCTAAAATTTTAATCCAAAAAGCATAATGCCTGAAAATAAAGCAGACAAAAAACAGATATTTTGTGTTATTCGCCGTAAATACGTGGCTCTTACACCCGAAGAACATGTAAGACAAAACATTCTTAATTACTTTATAAACAAATGTAGTTATCCTCAAGCTTTAATTTCTGTTGAAGCTCAAATTAAAGTAGGAAAACTTTTAAAACGTTATGATATTGTAGTTTATACTTATCAGTGGCAACCGTGGCTATTAGTTGAATGCAAACAGCCAGCAGTAGAACTTACACAAGAAATATTAAATCAAATACTTTCTTATAATCACACATTAAAAGCTCCTTATTTACTTATAACAAATGGAATAAATTACTTCTGTTTTTCTGTTAAAGACAATAAACGATTGAATACTCTTCCAAAATATCCATCTTAATTATTATCATCTATATACTACTTATAATAAAAATATCAACTTTAGATGTAATTTTACTATATTTGCCAACTAAATAATAAATTATAACAAATGAGATGAATTTCATATATCCATATTTTCTTTGGGGTTTATTGACTATTACTATACCAATAGTTATACATTTATTTAATTTTCGCCGCTTTAAAAAAGTATATTTTACCAATGTAGCAATGCTTAAACAGGCAGATATTGTTACAAAAAAACAAAATAAAATAAAAAATTTATTGCTTTTACTTGTCAGATGTTTAACTATTATCTTTCTTTCATTACTTTTTGCTCAACCTTACATAGATAACAAAAAAAACGCTATTGCAAAAGAAGGTAAAAATGCTGTTGTTGTTTTTGTAGATAATTCATTTTCTATGGAAAACGCAGGGCAAAGTGGCAGGGTTTTAGACGATGCAAAAGCAAAAGCCCGTCAAATTGTTGAACAGTTTGACGATGATGATGTTTATCTTTTAATGACAATGGATTTTGAAGGCAAACATAAACATTTTACAAATAAGCAACAATTTCTCTCTTTTCTTAATGATGTAGATATTACTCCTGCTACTTCCCCTGTTAGTGAAGTGTTAAATCTATGTGAAGGATTACTTTCTATGAGAAATGAAGAAAAGAGGCTTTTTGTTATTAGTGATTTTCAAAAATCAGAATTTGATATTGCTAATATAAAAACAGATAGCATAACCTCTAATTTAAATAATTTAAAAAGATTTTTTTTGCCACTAAATACAAATAATATAAATAATGTATATGTTGACAGTGTATGGTTTGCTTCTGACTTTCTTTACAAAGGACAAAACGTTGAAATAACTGCTAAAATAACTAATTGGGGAAAAGATAAAATAGAAAAATTACCAGTTAAACTTTTTATAAACGGTACGCAAACATCTATAACTTCCATAGATATTGAAGCAAAAAAAAGTCTTAACGTTACCATGAATTTTACTTTGCAACAAACAGGTCTTATTAACGGCAAAATATCTCTTCTTGACAATCCAATAACTTTTGATGATGACTTCTTTTTTTCTTTCAATATTAAAGATAAAATAAATCTTTGTGTAATAAATGGCAATAAAAATAACATATATATAGAACGTCTCTTTGCTCAAAACAATGAAATTAACATTGTAAAAATGACTGAAAATAACATTAATTATAATGATTTGCCAAAGTTTTCTGCTATAATTTTGAATGAAATACGCCAAATGACAAGCGGATTAACATCAGAACTAAAGCGATTTTGTGAAAACGGGGGTACGGTAGTAATAATTCCTAACAGCAACATAGAACTTCAAAGTTACAAAATTGCTATGCGGGAATTAAAAATAGCCACATACGAAATGCAAATCAATAAAGGAAATAAGGTTTCTATTATTAATATTGAAAGCAGTCTTTATAAAGGTGTTTTTTCTGCAAAAGTTGAAAATATGGAAATGCCAAAAGTTAATTGGTATTTTTCTTTTGAAAATAATAGAAATGTTTCAAAAGAAAAAATTATGACAATGCAAACGGGAGATGATTTTCTTTGTATGTGCAGAATAAATAGAGGAAAAATTTATGTTTTTGCTACTGATTTGACAGAAAATAGCACAGATTTCATTTCGCAGTCTTTATTTGTACCAACTCTTTGGAATATGATACTCTTTTCTTCCACTATTCTTTCTCCTTATTATTTTCTTTCAGATAATCCATTTATAGACTTAACCTCTTTTCTTGATGCAAGTCATAAAATAATTAAAATAAAAGATAATACTTCTACAAGTAAAAAACAAAAACAGGAATACATAGCTCAAACACTTAATTTATCAAATCATTCAGGTATAATGCTTCATAACCAAATCAAAACTGCGGGAAATTATTCCATTGTTGCAGATACGGCTTTTGCAGGGATTTCTTTTAATTACGACAGAAAAGAAAGTAGATTGGAATTTCTTTCTGCAAACGAAATAAGAACATTGTTAAAACAGCAACAGATAACAAATATAGAAGTCTTTAATGCCTCAAAAGAAATAAGTAGTTATTTCCGCAAAAGCGAAAGTCTTTTTAACTTTACTCCTTTATTAATAGGATTGATATTGTTATGTATTGTCCTTGAAATTTTTATTTTAAGAAAAAATATATTTTTGCAATCTGTTAATTAATAAATATAAAAATATGAAAAAACTATTCTTTTTTATAATCTCGGTAATTTTATTGAGTACAAATATGCAAAGTCAAACAAAAATTAACTGGACAGACATAGAAACTGCTCAAGAAATAGCAAAAACAAAAGATGGAAAAGGAAAACTTATCTTTATTGATTGTTATACCGATTGGTGTGGCTGGTGTAAAGTGATGGACAACAAAACATTTTCTGATGATTTTATTGCCAAATTAATGAATTTTTATTTTATATCAGTTAAATTTAATGCTGAACAAAAGGCAGATATAAGTTTTAATGGCAATATTTACAAATATTATGGAAACGGGAAAAGAGGTTACAATCAGTTGGCAAGCGTACTATTGCAAAACAAATTGGCTTTTCCTTCTTTTGCTATCCTCAACAATGACCTGTCTTCCAAAACTGTACTGCAAGGTTACATAGAAAAAGATGAGTTTGAAATGATAATCGTGTATTTGGGAGAAAAATACGATTCTAATTTGGATTACAACACTTTCAAAGCTCAATATCAAAACGAAATAAAACCTCAAATAATAAAGAAAATAAACAAATAAGTTTTTATTATTTATTCTAAATCATAATCTTTTATTTTTCTATAAAGAGTTCGTTCAGATATTCCAAGCATATCTGCTGCAATTTTGCGGTTACTATTAGATAATTCAAGTGCTTTTATAATAGAACGTTTTTCTAATTGTAGAAGGTTAAGATTTAACTCTTCTCTACATTCTTTAGCTTCATGAAACTGTTTATCTTCATGTTCTGCCGCTTTGGCTAATAATAAAGGAGTTGGCTGATGAGAAGCAATAATATTTTTAACTATTTCTTTTAATTGATTTATTTCTGAGGCAAGTTTAGTTATTTGTCGCTTGTTTTCTATTATTGTCATAAGAATCTCGTCTTGTTGTTCAGTACTTAATGAATCATTAACCATTAACGAAAAAGATTCCACAAGCGGAATATATGATTTTAATGTATCAACATCTATTTCTCTATTAGTTTCTATTACAGACATTTGTTCGGTTATATTTTTTAACTGACGAATATTTCCCTGCCATGTATAATTAATAAGATATTGTTTTGCTTGAGGTGTCAGAGTTAGAGCAGGCATTTTATATTTATCAGCCATATCTACTGCAAAACGCCGAAATAAAAGGAAAATATCTTCTTTTCTTTCTCTTAAAGGAGGTACACTTATATGTATTTGATTAAGCCTGTAATACAAATCTTCCCTGAATTTGCCTTTTCTAATAGCTTCTAAAAGATTAACATTTGTAGCTGATATTACTCTTACATCAACTTTTATTGTTTTTGAAGAACCTACAGGTAAAAATTCTCCCTGTTCTAAAACTCTTAAGAGTTTTGCTTGCATTGATAATGGTAACTCCCCTACCTCATCTAAAAAAATTGTTCCTTTGTCCGCTTCCGCAAAATATCCTTTTCTGTCTCTGTCTGCATTTGTGAATGCTCCCTTTACGTGACCGAATAGTTCACTTTCTATTGTTCCTTCAGGTATTGCCCCGCAATTCACAGCAATGTATTTATTATGTTTTCGTGGAGAATTGTTGTGTATTATTTTTGAAAAAACTTCCTTCCCTACACCACTTTCTCCAGTAACTAATACATTCATATCAGTTACGGCAACTTGAACTGCAATTTGTAGAATTTTGTTAAGCAAAGGGTTATTTCCAATGATTCCAAATTTTGTTTTTATAGATTGAATGTCCATTTTTGCTATTTTTTTAATATGGGATATTTACTCTATCTTTTATTGAGCGCAAAAATACTAAAAAAAGCTATTTTCAAATATTTGCTCGTCAAACTTTTGCACTATTTCTATAACTTTTTATCATCTCTATTGCTAATTGACTTATTAAATCTTGATAAAATTAACGTAAAGTAAAAAGATTTGGATAAAAAAACAATACAATAAATAAAAAAAATAAAGAATAAAAAATGGAAATGCTGTTTTATTCAGAAGTTTTCTGTAGGTTTAGTGTGGTTACTGAAAAATTTTTACTTGTTTATAATACCTCTTTTCTTAACCGAGCCACAGGAATATTCATCACTTCTCTGTATTTTGCAACGGTTCGGCGAGCTATTGGATAACCTTTTGCCTTTAAAATAACACAAAGTTGTTCATCTGTCAATGGATTAAGTTTGTTTTCATTCTGAATGCTTTCCAATAGAATGGCTCGCACCTTTTCCGTAGCAATTTCTTCCCCCTGTGCATTGGTAATTGAATATGAAAAGAACTCTTTAAGTTTAAATATGCCAAAATGCGTCTGTACATATTTATCATTTACAACCCGTGAAATAGTAGAAATATCCAGATTTACAATATCGGCAATATCTGCAAGTTTCATCGGTTTCATTTTAGTAACATCGCCATTAATAAAATATTCATATTGAAAATCTATAATTGCCTGCATAGTTTTTGTAAGAGTATCTTCACGTCTTTCAAGTGCATCCATGAAAATTTTGGCAGAATCCATTTTAGTTTTTATAAATTTAATAGTTTCTTTGTTACTTTTTGTTTTGTTTTTTACTAAATCAGCAAACATATTTTGATAAAAGCTGCTCAAACGCAAATTATGCGAGTTAAATTTAGTGAGAGAAAACATTATTTTTCCATTGTGTATCCACAAAACATAATCAGGTATTATAGTTATTCTATCTGCTAATTCTAATTGAGTGTTTGCAGGTTTTGGATTAAGAGAAGTTATCAGATTTATTGCAGCTTGCAACTCTTCCTCACTGCATTCAAGTTTGGATATAATGTTTTGGTAACGTTTATTAGTAAAAAGGGAGAAATATTTTTCCAGTATTTTTTTTGCTAATGTAAGAGTATGGCTACAAATATGATTTTCTTCATCAAATTTATTGTTTGCATTTTTCAAACCATTAATCCGATTAAGTTGTAACATAAGACATTCATTCAAATTACGAGCAGCAATACCTGCAGGATCAAAACCCTGAATAATATGAAGTACTTTTTCTGCATCTTCTTTGTTTATCTCAATATTATGACGAAACAAAATGTCGTCCGCAATAGCTTCTAAACTGCGAACAAGGTATCCAGCATAATCAAGATTTCCTATTATTTCGTTTCCAATGAGTTGTTCTTTAGGAGTTAAATTTTGCATATCAAGTTGAAATTTTAAATCATCTTGAAAGTCTTGATATGATACGAAAAGATTTGTTTCATTTCTTTCTTCTTTATGAACTTTATAAGCAGCAACATCATCGTCTTGAAGATATTCATCAATATTATTAATGTCTTCGTTTTCCTGTTTATCTGTCATCTCGTCAAGCGACTCTTCTTCTGTTGCATCATCTTCTAATACAGGATTTATTTCCAGTTCCTCTTTTATTCTTTGTTCAAGTGCCAATGCAGGAAGTTGTATTAGTTGCATCAGTTGAATTTGAGCAGCGGAAAGTTTTTGTTGTTGTTTTAATAAAAGGCTGTTTGTCTGTTTAGCCATAGTGATTTTATATTTTATTTATTAATGCAAAAATACTTTTTTTTACCTTATGGATATTTTATAAAATTAAAAAGGAAGAAAATAAGTATTTTTGCGGCTCTGAAATATATATAAAGAATATAAACAGCATAATATGAAAAAAAAAGTTAAATCAAAAAAAAATAATAAAGTAAGGCGATTTTTTAAGATTTTACTTTGGGGTATACTTATATATGTAAGTATATCTATATTTTTAACTCTCATTTATACATTTGTTAATCCACCTGTTACCATTCTTATGATTCAAAGAACAATAGAACAGACATTCAGTAAAAATAGAGAAGTTCGTTTGAAAAAAGACTGGGTAGATATTAAAGATATTTCACCACAAATGATAAGAGCTGTTGTTGCTGCCGAAGATTGTAATTTTACAAAACATAATGGTTTTGATTTTTCTGCTATAAAACGAGCCCAAAAAGATGCTGAACGCAGAAATAAAGCTCCACGAGGAGCAAGTACCATCACACAACAAATGTGCAAAAACGTATTTCTTTGGAATCATCGTTCTTATTTTCGTAAAGGTTTAGAAGCTTATTACACCGTTTTAACAGAATTTATATGGTCAAAAGAACGTATAATGGAAGTTTATCTTAATGTTATAGAGTTTGGTGATGGAATATACGGAGTAGAAGCTGCTTCACAATATTATTTTGGAAAAAGTGCAAAGAGATTAACAAAAAGAGAAGCTGCAATGCTTGCCGCTACTTTACCTTCACCATTGAAAAAAAATCCCAAACAAAAAACATCTTATTACAATTCACGAGTAAGTTTGATTATACATAGAATGGATGCGATTGGTGCAGTAAGATTTTAATCTAATCTTTTATTTTTTAATTCTTACAATTTTATAATTATATGTTAATAAAAGTATATAAAAATAATATAAATACTAAAACTATTGAACAGATTGTCCATATTTTAGAACAAGGAGGAGTTATAATTTATCCAACAGATACTCTTTATGCCTTTGCCTGTGATATAAATAATGTGAAAGCTGCTCGAAAGCTTGCCTCATTGAAAGGAAAAGTATTAGAAAAAAGCCATTTTTCAATAGTTTGTCATAATATAAGTCAGATTTCGCAATATGTTAAACCTCTTTCCAATCAACAATTCAAAATATTGAAAGAAAAATTACCAGGTGCTTTTACTTTTGTGCTACCAACATCTCCTAAAACTCCTAAAATTTTCCAAACAAAAAAGCAAACTATTGGAATAAGAATACCAAATAATGCCATATCACTTGCTATTGTAGAAATGTTTGGCAGACCAATTATAACTTCATCTTTACCTTGTCAGGAAGATGATGAGGATTGTAGTTATGCAAATCCTGAATTGATAGAAGAAATGTATGAAAATCTGGTTGATTTGGTTGTAGATGGTGGCGAAGTGCCAAATATTCCATCTTGTGTTATAGACTTAACAGAAGATTATCCTGTTATTTTACGAAAAAGTCAATTAAATTAAATTTTTTTTGCTATAAATAATTTAAAATTCTTGTTATATAATAATAATTGCTTATTCTTTTCCTTTTTCAAAAGCAGGTAATTCACTTATATCTCCAAAAACAAAAGGTTTAATGTAGGTATTTTTACGATAGTGTCTGTAAAAACCCTGCACAGAAGTATCTCCTGGCTCAAAACTATGAGAAAATTCTCCGCTGTATCCATCGCGACAATCAATAGACATTGATAAAAAATAAATATCTCCATTGCTTCCACGAATAACATCAAAATTTGTAAACCGAATTTTTGTGTGCTGAATTATCTTTTTACGTATTTCTAAAAGTTGTTCGTCTGTTGTTTTGGAAGTAATACAAACACAAACATAATCCACTTCATTTGTTGATGCTTTCTTTTCTATTGTTATAGGAGAAAGAATATTTGATTTTTGAAGTGTAGTTGCACAAGCATAAAAACATAAAATTATTGCTATTAAAACTAATATTTTTTTCATAAAAACTGTTTTTTTGAAGTTGCAAATATACATTTTTTTTCTAATATATACGTATGTTATTAAATTTCTATTTTCTGCTTTTATAATCAACAAAATGTATTTTTTCCATCATAACAATAATATACTTTCATAAATGTATGTAAGAAAAGAAGTATTTGTGCTATTGAATAAAAGTATATTTACAAGTTTTTTAAAATAAATCTTGTTTATTCTGCCAATGTTAATCAAATTTCAATAGGAATTAATTAAGAAAAAACATGAAGATATTTTATTTTGAGAACATAAAATTAAAAATCTATATAATTATAAATAAATGATAATCAAGATATAATAAGCATCAAAATAAAAAAATAAAAATAAATAATAAAAAAATTTTGGTAATCAAAAAAAAAGTTGTACTTTTGCACACTCAAATTTGAGCAACAATGCCGATGTAGCTCAGCTGGCCAGAGCAGCTGATTTGTAATCAGCTGGTCGGGGGTTCGAATCCCTCCATCGGCTCTTGTTCTTTTTGTAAGGGAGAGTCGCATAGTGGCAATTGCAACAGACTGTAAATCTGTCCTCTCAGGAGTTCGGTGGTTCGAGTCCACCCTCTCCCACAGATATAGCTAAAAGCGGAAGTAGCTCATTTGGTAGAGCGATAGCCTTCCAAGCTATAGGTGGCGGGTTCGAGCCCCGTCTTCCGCTCAAATTTATAACAATGAGGGCGAATTATGTTTGCATGGTTCGTTCCTTGTATTGTAAATATGGAAGTTCAAGCCGTTGTAGCTCAGTGGTAGAGTACTTCCTTGGTAAGGAAGGGGTCACGAGTTCAAGTCTCGTCAATGGCTCTTAACTTTATTAAATATGAAAATAAATAAAAATAGATGAATAAAGGTATAAATTTTTAACAATTAATAAGTCAATAAATTATGGCAAAAGAAAAATTCGACCGTTCAAAACCTCACGTTAATATAGGTACAATCGGTCATGTAGATCATGGTAAAACAACTTTAACAGCTGCTATTACAACCGTTTTAGCCGCTCAAGGTTTATCAGAAGTTAAAACATTTGATTCAATCGACTCTGCACCAGAAGAAAAGGAAAGAGGTATTACGATTAACACGGCTCATGTTGAGTATCAAACTCAAAACCGTCATTATGCACACGTTGACTGTCCAGGTCACGCAGATTATGTAAAAAATATGGTTACAGGTGCGGCTCAAATGGACGGAGCTATCATAGTAGTTGCAGCAACTGATGGTCCTATGCCTCAAACGCGTGAACATATACTTTTAGCTCGTCAGGTAGGTGTGCCTCGTTTAGTTGTTTTTATGAATAAAGTAGACTTAGTTGACGATCCTGAGTTATTAGACTTAGTTGAAATGGAAATTCGTGATTTGCTATCATTTTATGAATATGATGGAGATAATACTCCTGTTATTCGTGGTTCTGCTCTTGGTGGTTTGAATAACGAGCCAAAATGGGTAGAAAAAATTATGGAATTAATGAACGCTGTTGACGAATGGATACCTCTTCCACAAAGAGATAAAGATAAAGACTTCTTAATGCCAATAGAAGATGTATTCTCTATTACTGGTCGTGGTACAGTTGCAACTGGCCGTATTGAAACAGGTGTTATCCATACGGGAGACCCTGTTGATATTATTGGTATGGGAGCGGAAAAATTAAAATCAACTGTTACTGGTGTTGAAATGTTTCGCAAAATTTTGGACGAAGGAGAAGCCGGAGATAATGTAGGTTTATTATTACGTGGTATTGATAAAGACCAAATTCGTAGAGGTATGGTTATTGCAAAACCAGGTTCAATTACTCCCCATAAGAAATTTCAAGCTGAAGTTTATATTTTGACTAAAGAAGAAGGTGGTCGTCATACTCCGTTTCATAATAAATATCGTCCTCAATTCTATTTTAGAACGACTGATGTTACAGGAGAAATATCTCTACCTGAGGGAATAGATATGGTTATGCCAGGAGATAACTTAACTATCACTGTTGATTTAATTAACGAAATAGCATTAAATGAAAATCTACGATTCGCTATTAGAGAAGGTGGTAGAACTGTAGGAGCAGGACAAGTAACAAAAATATTAGATTAATATTAAAGCAATTATAATATATAATTATGTTCTAATTGCTTTAGGGGCGTAGTTCAATGGCAGAATCGCGGTCTCCAAAACCGTTGATGGGAGTTCGAATCTCTCCGCCCCTGCAAATAAAAAAAACAAAAAACAAATGGCTAATAAATTAGTTTCTTATGTAAAAGATAGTTATGTAGAACTTGTTCATAAAGTTTCATGGCCTTCTTTATCAGAATTAACAAACAGTACAGTTGTAGTGTTTGTTGCTTCACTTATCATTGCATTGATGATTTTCATAATGGATATAACTTGTGGGGTTCATCCAACAATGTTTTGGAAAGGGTTGTTAGGTTATTTGTATAGTATGTTATCCTAACATACTACATTGATGTATTTTGCTTCCCATTGACTTATGTCATGAAAATATATTAATATATTTTGTTTTTGTTATTTGATAATTAATTATTTCAATTTTACCACTATGAATGAACAAACTAAAAAATGGTACGTAGTAAGAGCTATTGCAGGAAAAGAACGAAAAGCTAAAGAGTATATTGATAACGAAATTGCTCGATTGAATATTCGTGATATTGTTTCGCAAGTTCTTATTCCTACTGAAAGGGTTTATTCTGTTCGCAATGGAAAACGGATTGGAAAGGATAAGACCTTGTTTCCAGGTTATATTCTCATAGAAGCTACATTAGAAGGAGAAATAATTCATACTATAAAAAATATTCCTAATGTGATAGGTTTTTTATCTGAAAGGAATGGAACTCCATTACCCTTACAAGACAACGAAATCAATAGAATTTTAGGAAAAATGGATGATATGATTACAGCTGATGTGGAAATTGAAAATCCATTTATTGTTGGAGAAACTGTAAAAGTGGTAGATGGTCCTTTTAATAATTTTTCGGGAATTATTGAAGACATCAATGTGGAAAAAAGAAAACTTAAAGTAGTTGTTAAGATTTTTGGTCGCAAAACACCTGTTGAATTATCTTTTTTTCAAGTTGAGAAATGATTAAATCATCAAATTATTATATTAATTTTTAATCAATAAATGCACAAGTAAAATGGCTAAAGAAGTTGCAGGATTAATTAAATTGCAAATTAAAGGAGGCTCTGCAAATCCATCACCACCAGTCGGACCTGCATTAGGTGCAAAAGGTGTTAATATAATGGAATTTTGTAAACAGTTTAATGCAAGAACTCAAGACCAAATAGGTAAAATAGTTCCAGCTATTATAACTGTTTATGCAGATAAGTCTTTTGATTTTGTAATTAAAACCCCACCAGTTGCTGTACAACTAAAAGAAGCAACAAAGTTAAAAAGTGGTTCATCTGAACCAAATAGAAACAAAGTAGCGTCTTTATCAATAGAACAGATTAAAATTATTGCTGAAGCAAAAATGGTAGATTTGAATTGCTTTACAATAGATTCTGCTATAAGTATTGTTAAAGGTACAGCAAGAAGTATGGGTATTACGGTTAAAGAATAGTAAATTTGACCGAGTAATTAGTAAAGTAAATAAATTAAAAGAAAATGGCAAAAATATCGAAAAATAAAAAAGAAGCTTTAGTAAAGTTTGATGCCACAAAAATTTATTCCTTAGAGGAAGCAGTTAAAATAGTTAAAAATATTACTTTTACAAAGTTTAATGCCTCTGTTGATATTGATGTCCGTTTAGGCGTTGATCCACGTAAAGCTAATCAAATGGTTAGAGGTATTGTAACTTTACCTCATGGAACAGGTAAAATCAAAAAAGTACTTGTATTGTGTTCACCAGATAAAGAAGAAGAAGCTAAAGCAGCCGGAGCCGATTATGTCGGGTTAGACGAATATATAGAAAAAATAAAAGGCGGTTGGACGGATGTCGATGTTATTATAACTATGCCAAATGTAATGCCTAAAATTGGAGCATTAGGAAAAATATTAGGACCACGTGGTTTAATGCCTAACCCCAAAACAGGAACAGTTACAATGGAAATAGGTAAAGCCGTTCAAGAAGTAAAAGCTGGTAAAATAGATTTTAAGGTTGATAAATTTGGAATTATTCATACAAGCGTTGCTCGTATATCATTTGAACATCAACAAATATACGAAAATGTTTTAGAAGTTTTGAATGCTATCATTAAACTGAAACCTGCAGCAGCAAAAGGGACTTATGTAAAGACTATCACACTTTCTTCAACTATGAGTTCTGGTATTAAAGTTGATTCAAAATCTATAACCAAATAATCTTCATCTAAAATTAAACAAATATGAGAAAAGAAGATAAATCTAAGTTAATAGAATCCATTGGAGCAGAAATTGCCAAATATCCTTATTTATATCTTGTGGATATAGAAGGATTAAATTCTGCTGATACGGCAAAACTTAGAAAGTTGTGCTTTCGTAGAGAAGTAAAACTTTTGGTAGTAAAAAATAAATTATTGATTAAGTCAATGAAAAAAGCAAATATTGACTATTCAGAATTATTTGCAGCATGCAAAGGAACAACTTCTCTTATGTTATCCAACGTAAATAATGCACCGGCAAAATTAATAAAGGATTTCAGAACATCATTCTGTGAAAAACCTATTTTGAAAGCAGCTTATGTAGAAGAATCATTTTATTTAGGTGATAACTGTTTAAACGATTTGATTACCATCAAATCTAAAAATGAACTTATTGCAGATATAATTGCAATATTGTTATCTCCAGCTAAAAATGTTGTAAGTGCATTACAAACGGGTTCGAGTACATTAGGTGGTGTACTAAAAACATTGTCTGAAAAGACTAAATAAAATTAGAAATTAAGAAAATAATTTATTGTAGAACATTTAATATTTAATAAAAATGGCAGATTTAAAAGCGTTTGCAGATCAATTAGTTAATCTAACTGTAAAAGAAGTAAAAGAGTTAGCAGACATTCTAAAAGAAGAATATGGTATTGAACCTGCAGCAGCAGCTGTAGCTGTAACAGCAGGTCCTGTAGCAGCAGGTGCAGCAGTTGTTGAAGAAAAGACATCTTTTGATGTGATCTTAACAGAAGCAGGTGCTTCCAAACTTAATGTAGTTAAGTTAGTTAAAGATCTTTGTAGTCTTGGACTAAAAGAAGCAAAAGAACTTGTTGATGCTGCACCGAAACCTTTAAAGGAAGGTGTTTCCAAAGATGAAGCTGAATCTTTGAAAAAAGCGTTAGAAGAAGCAGGTGCAAAGGTTGAAATCAAGTAAATCTTACACAGCTTTATTTTAAGGAATAAGGTATTCTTGTTTTTAGGATACCTGTTCCTTGTTTATATTTATATTCTATATTTGGTTTAATTAAAATATTTATAATACCTTGGCACAAAAGAAACCAACCATAGTAAGTTTTGCGACAGTAAAACCATTTGAATATCCTGATTTTTTAGATATTCAGTTAAAATCTTTTAGAGATTTTTTTCAGTTAGAAACAAGCCCTGAAAATAGAAAAGATGAAGGGCTATTTAAAGTATTTGCAGAAAATTTTCCAATAACAGATGCTCGTAATAATTTTGTTTTAGAATTTTTAGATTATTTTATTGATCCACCTCGTTATTCTATAGAAGAATGTATAGAACGTGGATTAACATTTAGTGTTCCATTAAAAGCAAAATTAAAATTGTACTGTAACGATCCTGAACATGAAGAATTTGAAACAATAATACAAGATGTGTATTTGGGAATGATTCCTTATATGACACCAAAAGGAACATTTGTTATTAATGGTGCAGAACGCGTTGTTGTGTCACAGTTACATAGATCTCCTGGCGTATTTTTTGGAACAAGTTTACACAATAATGGAATGCAATTATATTCTGCTAGGATTATTCCTTTCAAAGGCTCTTGGATGGAATTTACCACAGACATTAACAATATAATGTATGCCTATATTGACAGAAAGAAAAAGTTGCCAATAACAACATTATTAAGAGCCATAGGTTATGAAACAGATAAAGATATTTTAGAAATATTTAATCTTGCAGAAGAAATAAAGGTAACTAAAAGTACTTTAAAAAAAGTTGTTGGTAGACGACTTGCAGCAAGAGTTGTTCGTTCATGGATAGAAGACTTTGTAGATGAAGATACAGGAGAAGTAGTATCCATAGATAGAACAGAAGTTATAATAGATAGAGAAATAGAACTTAAAGAAGAACACATAGATGCAATACTTGATGCAGGTATTAAAACTATATTGTTACATAATAATGATACTTCTGCTAGTGATTACACTATAATTTTTAATACCTTGCAAAAGGATACAGCTAATAATGCCAAGGAAGCTGTTGAATATATTTACAGACAATTACGTAATGCAGAACCTCCTGATGAGGAAACTGCAAGAGGAATAATTGAAAAATTGTTTTTTTCTGATAAACGTTATGATTTAGGAGACGTCGGTCGTTACCGCATAAATAAAAAACTGAATTTGAATGTAAGTTCAGATATTAAAGTCTTAACTAAAGAAGATATTATTTCTATTATAAAATATTTAATAGAACTTATTAACTCAAAAACGGAAGTAGATGATATTGACCATTTGAGTAATCGTAGAATTAGAACTGTAGGAGAACAATTATATTCTCAATTCGGATTAGGACTTGCTCGTATGGCAAGAACTATTAGAGAAAGAATGAATGTAAGAGATAATGAAGTTTTTACACCAATAGATTTAATTAATGCAAAAACATTATCTTCAGTTATTAATTCATTTTTCGGAACAAATCAGTTATCTCAATTTATGGATCAGACAAACCCTTTGTCTGAAATCACACATAAAAGAAGAATTTCTGCATTAGGACCTGGAGGTTTATCAAGAGAAAGAGCTGGCTTTGAAGTGCGTGATGTACATTATACACATTATGGACGTTTATGTACAATAGAAACACCAGAAGGTCCAAATATTGGTTTAATTTCTTCCCTCTCAGTATTTGCTAAAATAAACTCTTTAGGTTTTATTGAAACACCATACTATAAAGTTAAAAACAGTAAAGTTCTGAAAGATGAAGATCCCATATATTTATCGGCAGAAGAAGAAGAAAATAAAATTATAGCGCAAGCAACAACAAATAATGATAAGTCTGGCAACATAACTGATGATCGAGTTAAAGCTCGTCAAATGGCAGATTTTCCTATTGTTACTCCCGATAAAGTAGATTTAATGGATGTAGCTTCTAACCAGATTGCATCTATTGCGGCTTCTCTTATTCCATTCTTAGAACACGATGATGCCAATAGAGCTTTGATGGGATCAAATATGATGCGTCAAGCTGTGCCGTTATTAAATCCTGAAATTCCTATTGTTGGAACGGGAATAGAATCTTCTGTTGCTTTTGACTCAAGAGTATTATTGCAATCGGAAGGAGATGGTATTGTTGAATATGTGGATGCTCGTAAAATTATCATTCATTATGATATGAGCGAAAAAAATAAGCTTGTAAGTTTTGAGAATGATACCAAAGAATACATATTAACAAAGTTTCAGCGAACCAATCAAAGTACGTCTATCAACTTGCGTCCTATCGTAAATAAGGGAGACAAAGTTAAAAAAGGACAGGTGCTGTGCGAAGGTTATGCTACAAAAGATGGTATTCTCGCTTTGGGACGCAATTTACAAGTAGCATTTATGCCTTGGAAAGGTTACAACTATGAAGATGCTATAGTTATATCCGAAAGAGTTGTAAAAGAAGATATATTTACTTCTGTTCATGTTGAAGAATTTATAACTGAAGTTAGAGATACTAAACGTGGTTTAGAGGAATTGACACGAGACATTCCAAATGTTAGTATTGAAGCAACAAAAGACTTGGACGAAAACGGTATGATACGTATTGGTGCTGAAGTTAAAGAAGGAGATATTTTAGTCGGAAAGATTACACCAAAAGGAGAAACTGACCCGACACCTGAAGAAAAACTTCTTCGTGCTATTTTCGGAGATAAGGCTGGAGATGTCAAAGATGCTTCATTAAAAGTACCTCCATCATCAAGTGGTATAGTTATAGGAAAAAAATTATTTGTTAAGCTTCAAAAAGATAAAAAGTCAAGAGTAAAAGACAAAGACATTTTATCTCAGATAAAAATAGAATGTGATAATGAATTAGCCGCCTTACAAACTAAACTTATTGATAAACTTTACATACTATTAGTAGGTAAAAGTTCCGCTGGAGTATTTACAAATTATAAAGAAGAACTTGTTCCTAAAAAATCTAAATTCAGTCAAAAGATATTAGCTTCTATAGACTATACTAATGTAAATCCTAATCATTGGACCAATGATAAGTCAGTTAATACTTCAATAAAAGAATTACTACATAATTATAATATATGTTGTAGAGAAATACAAGGTATTTATGCAAGAAAAAACTTTACTGCAACAGTTGGTGATGATCTTCCAACAGGCATTGTACAAATGGCAAAAATTTATATTGCAAAAAAACGCAAATTAAAGGTTGGAGATAAAATGGCCGGTAGACATGGAAATAAAGGTATTGTTGCAAAGATAGTTAGAGAAGAAGATATGCCTTTTTTAGAAAGTGGCAAACCTGTTGATATAGTTCTTAATCCACTTGGCGTACCATCACGTATGAACTTAGGACAGATATTTGAAACAGTTCTTGGATGGGCTGGACATGAACTCAATATGAGATTTGAAACTCCTATTTTTGATGGGGCTTCTTTAGAACAAGTGAATGAATATATGGATAAAGCAGGATTACCTCGTAATGGCAAATGTTATTTATATGATGGAGAAACAGGAGATAAATTTGATCAACCTGCTACAGTTGGTTATGTTTATATGTTGAAACTTCATCACATGATTGATGATAAAATGCATGCGAGATCAATAGGTCCTTATTCTTTAATAACTCAACAACCTCTTGGTGGTAAAGCTCAATTTGGAGGACAACGTTTTGGAGAAATGGAAGTTTGGGCGTTGGAAGCATTTGGTGCTTCTCATGTATTACAAGAAGTACTAACTGTTAAATCTGATGATGTTGTCGGAAGAGCAAGAGCTTATGAAGCTATAGTTAAGGGTGAGAACATGCCAACACCTGGAATTCCAGAATCATTTAATGTGTTAGTACACGAATTGCGAGGATTAGGTTTGGAAATAAATTTTGAACAAAAATAATAAAATAACGTACTATTAAAATGCTGTTTTAAAATACAAAAACAGCATTTTATATAGCACAAATCGCTGAATTATTTTCAAAAAATACTAATTTAATTAATACAGAAAACAATAACGAAAATAAGGTCAATAATATATATGGCAACAAGTAAAGAAAATTTGACAAACAATAGTTTCAATTCAATAACTATCAGTTTAGCATCTCCTGAATCTATTTTACAACGTTCAAGAGGTGAAGTTTTAAAACCAGAAACGATTAATTATAGGACATACAAACCTGAAAGAGATGGTCTTTTCTGTGAACGTATCTTTGGACCAACGAGAGATTGGGAATGTCATTGTGGAAAATATAAACGCATTCGTTACAAAGGTATTATATGCGACCGATGTGGTGTTGAAGTTACAGAAAAAAAGGTACGCAGAGAACGTATGGGACATATACAGTTAGTGGTTCCTGTAGCTCATATCTGGTTTTTTCGCTCATTGCCAAATAAGATAGGTGCATTACTTGGACTTCAAAGCAAAAAGTTAGATCAAATAATTTATTATGAAAAGTATGTTGTCATAAATCCTGGAATAAAAGAGCAGGATGGAATTAAACAGTTAGATTTTCTAACAGAAGAAGAATACTTTTCAATTATAGAAAATTTACCTTCTGATAATCATATTTTAGACGATGATGACCAAAGTAAATTTATTGCAAAAATGGGTGCTGAAGCTATTTATGAATTATTGAGAAGATTAGATTTGGATAAACTTTCTTATGAACTGCGACATAAAGCAAATACTGAAACATCTCAACAACGTAAGCAAGAAGCTTTAAAACGTTTGAACGTTGTAGAAGCTTTTCGTGAATCAAATACTCGTGTTGATAACAAACCTGAATGGATGATTATTAAAGTTATACCTGTCATTCCTCCTGATTTACGACCTTTAGTTCCATTGGATGGAGGTCGTTTTGCAACATCTGATTTAAATGATTTATATCGCCGAGTTATAATTAGAAATAATCGCTTGAAACGTTTGCTTGAAATCAAAGCCCCTGATGTAATTATGCGTAATGAAAAACGTATGTTACAGGAAGCTGTTGATTCTTTATTTGATAATTCTCGTAAAGTATCATCGGTTAAAACAGAATCAAACAGAGCTTTGAAATCTTTGTCAGATAGTTTAAAAGGAAAGCAGGGACGTTTTCGTCAAAATTTGTTAGGAAAACGTGTTGATTATTCAGGACGTTCAGTTATCGTTGTGGGTCCAGACTTACAAATGCATGAATGTGGTTTGCCAAAAGATATGGCAGCAGAATTATTCAAACCTTTTATTATCCGAAAGATGTTGGAAAGAGGTATTGTAAAAACAGTTAAATCTGCAAAAAAAATTGTTGAAAGAAAGGATGCTGTCGTAATGGAAATACTGGAAAATGTAATAAAAGGACATCCTGTACTTCTAAATAGAGCGCCAACTCTTCATCGTTTGGGTATTCAGGCTTTTCAACCTCGTTTAGTTGAAGGAAAAGCTATACGTCTTCACCCATTAGTTTGTACAGCATTCAATGCTGATTTTGATGGAGACCAAATGGCTGTGCATGTACCTCTTGGAAATGCGGCAATTTTAGAAGCTCAAATGTTAATGCTTGCTTCACATAATATTCTTAATCCTGCTAATGGTGCACCTATCACTGTTCCATCACAAGACATGGTATTAGGTCTTTATTATATGACAAAAGGTCGTAAAAGTGAACCAAATACGCCAGTAAAAGGTGAAGACAAAATATTTTATTCGCCAGAAGAGGTACAAATAGCATACAATGAAAAAGCTGTTGATTTGCATGCTTGGATAAAATTAAGAAGAACAACTGAAGACAAAACACAAAAACAACTTATTGATACAACCGTTGGTAGAGTCCTTTTTAACATGGTAGTACCGGAAAATTATGGTTACATCAATGCAGAATTAAAGAAAAGTATATTAAGAGATATAATTGGAGACATTCTTAAAGTTTGTGGAATGGCGAAAACGGCTAAATTCCTTGATGACATTAAGAATATGGGATACCGTATGGCATTTCAAGGAGGATTATCTTTCAATCTTGGAGACGTTATTGTGCCGGAGGAAAAAGTTGGTTTGATTAAAAAAGCTGAAGAAAAAGTTGATGAGGTTATGAATAACTTCCAAATGGGATTTATAACAAATAATGAAAGATATAATCAAATTATTGATATTTGGACAGACACTAATCGTCTGCTTACTAACGATGTAATGAAGCATATTTCAGAAGACAGGCAGGGTTTTAATCCTGTTTATATGATGTTAGATTCAGGAGCTCGTGGTAGCAAAGAACAGATACGTCAATTAGCTGGAATGCGTGGTCTTATGGCAAAACCACAAAAAGCTGGATCATCTGGGGCAGAAATTATTGAAAATCCTATTATTGCCAATTTCCGTGAAGGTTTATCTGTACTTGAGTATTTTATTTCCACTCACGGAGCAAGAAAAGGTCTTGCAGACACAGCTTTAAAGACTGCAGATGCAGGTTATTTAACAAGACGTCTGGTTGACGTAGCACATGATGTAATAATAACAGAAGAAGATTGCGGTACATTAAGAGGTATCCCTACTACTGCTTTAAAGAAAAACGAAGAAGTAGTACAAACTTTATATGACAGAATACTTGGACGTGTAACTTTACATGATGTCATTCACCCACAAACAGGTGAAATGATTGCAAAGGCTGGCGATGAATTAAATGAAGCTATTTGCAAAGAAATAGAAGAATCACCTATTGAAGAAGTAGAAATACGTTCAGTTTTAACTTGTGAAGCTAAACAAGGTGTTTGTGCAAAATGTTATGGACGTAATTTAGCAACTGCAAGAATGGTACAAAAAGGTGAAGCCGTTGGAGTAATAGCTGCTCAATCTATCGGAGAACCGGGAACTCAGCTTACTTTACGTACATTCCATACAGGAGGTGTTGCAGGAAACATAGGAACGACTTCAAAAATTATTGCTAAATACGATGGTTTATTGCAGATAGATGAGTTAAGAGACGTTAAATATAAAACAGAAGAAGGAGAAAATATCAAGATAGTTATTGGACGTTCAGCAGAAATGCGAATAATAGATACTAAAACTAATGCTATTCTTTCTTCGGATAACATTTCTTATGGTTCAAAACTTTACATTGAAAGCGGCACACAAGTGAAAAAAGGTGATATAATTGCTGATTGCGATCCTTACAATGCAGTGATTATTTCAGAAGTTTCCGGTAAGGTTTCATTTGAATCCATTTTAGAAGGTATTACTTATAAAGTAGAAGCTGATGACCAGACAGGATTACAGGATAGAGTTATAATAGAATCACGTCAAAAAACTAAAAATCCTTCAATAAGTATTCTCGCAACTAACGGAGAAGTTTTAAAATCTTACGATATTCCTGTAGGGGCTCATCTTATGGTTGAAGATGGACAGAAATTGAAAGCAGGTGAAAGCCTTGTTAAAATACCTCGTTCATTTGGTAAAGCAGGAGATATTACAGGTGGTCTTCCAAGAGTAACAGAACTATTTGAAGCTCGTAATCCTTCAGACCCTGCAATAGTTGCTGAAATTGATGGGGTTGTTTCTCTTAACAAAAAACTTAAGCGTGGCAATAGAGAAATAGTTATCACCAGCAAAACAGGTGAAACACGTTCTTACCTTATTTCTACAAGCAAACAAATTCTTGCACAGGAAAACGATTATGTTAAAGCAGGTACTCCTTTATCAGAAGGTGCTATTACTCCTGCAGATATTCTTGCTATCAAAGGACCAATGAAAGTTCAAGAATACATTGTTAATGAAGTTCAAGAAGTTTATCGTTTGCAAGGCGTAAAAATAAATGATAAACACTTTGAAGTAATCGTTCGCCAAATGATGCGTAAAGTTGAAATAGAAGATCCGGGTGACACTCGTTTTCTTGAAGGAGAAGTAGTAAATAAATTAGACTTTTTAGAAGAAAATGATGGTATTTTCGGAATGAAAGTTATTGAAGATAAAGGTGAAAGCGAAGATTGTGCAAATGGACAAATTATTTCTGCACGTAAGTTAAGAGATGAAAACTCTTCTCTGAAACGTAGAGATAAAGTTTTGATACAAGCAAGAGATGCAAGACCAGCAACTGCAAAACAAATTTTACAAGGTATTACAAAAGCTTCTCTTCAAACAAAAAGTTTCCTTTCTGCTGCCTCATTCCAAGAAACAACAAAAGTTTTAACAGAAGCAACTATAAACGCTAAAGTTGATTATTTGCAAGGTATGAAAGAGAATGTTTTAGTTGGACATTTAATCCCAGCTGGAACAGGTTTGAGAGAATATCAAAATACTTTTGTAGCTAACAAAGACAATCTCGCAGAACTTTCTCAATCCTCTACAAGAAAATATAAAAAAATGACCAATAAATAATTAAAAGTTATGGAAAATAATCAGAAAAATAATCAGTTGGATATAGAACTTGGTGCAGATGTTGCCTCTGGTGTGTATTCTAATCTTCAGATTGTAACGCACTCTCCAACAGAAGTAATAATAGATTTTGTTCAAGTGATGCCGGGAATTCCTAAGGCTATAGTAAAATCAAGAATAATTCTTAATCCACAACATGCAAAACGTTTATTGTATGCCTTAAAAGATAATCTTGATAAGTATGAAAAACAACATGGAACAATAAAAGACATTGAACAGGGAGTACAATACGAACAGATTAATCCTATGGGACAAGCTTAAAAAAAGAACTCCACTAATTAAATGACTAATAAAGGGGAACATCAAATGATGTTCCCTTATTTTTTTGCTATTAAATAGATGGAAAATAAAAAAACACATTTTTTACAAAAAAAATGAATAAAGTTTTGTTTTCAAAAAAAAAGTATTATATTTGCAACTTCAAATTTTAATGAAAAACATAAAATACCAATGAATCAAACATTGCTAAATATCAATAGTAGCAAGCCTTCTGCGACATTTTCGGGGGGGGGGGGGGGGTAAAACCTTTCCAAGCCAAAATAACGCTTGTAAGCGGCATTATAACGCTTTTACAGGTACATTTTTAGGTATTTGTCGGCAAGTAAAAATCTTTATTCTACAAAATACCATTTTTTTCTTTATCACAACCAACTTCAATTTTCTAAAAAATCTTTTTAGAAAGCATTTTTATGATTTTAGTCATTCAAAAGTTTTTAATTTTGGATTTAAATGTTTTAATTTACTTTTAAAAGTCTTTGATTTCAGATTAAAATATCTTGATTTATTTTCAAAATGTTTTAATCATCCCTCAACAATGTTCATAAATCATTCAAAAATTAGTTTAAGCAGAAATATATTAACAAATGTTCGTTAAATATCGGACATAAAATAAAA
>JAISUE010000012.1 GCA_031272245.1 Bacteroidales bacterium | reverse complement strand
AACTTTCCATAATGGTTGTACGTCACCGACCAATTTATCTGTAACAGGAACAACGCCAACAACAGGCTCTGTATTATGGAATGCAAATCTGTCATCAGCATGGCAATTAGTATTGAATGACTCTACAGCAACACCAATAAGTGTTATGGATTCAAATTATACTTTCACAGGCTTGAATCCAAATACAACTTACACAGTTTATTTGCGGACAACTTGTGGCGGATATGGAAATTCCGAATGGATTTCAGTTTCTTTGACAACAGACTTGGCAGTAGAACCGGAAGTAACAATGGGAACGATAACGATAGTTGATTCGACACAATGTACATCAGTTTCTTTGACGGGAACAATCGTTGAACACGGTAATCCTTCGGCAATAGAATATGGGTTTGTTTATGGCACAACACCAAATCTTACGGCAGCTACCGGTAATGTTGTTGTAGCAGACATATATGGAACAGAGATGTTGAAGGTTATCAACAATCTCAACACGGGTACGAATTACTATTTCAATGCTTATGCAAAGAAGACGGGAGATGTTTATGTTTATGGCACAGAAGGATCTATATTGACATGCAATGGTTTGCTGGATGTAACGATTGATAATGTTTCTATAAATATTTATCCTAATCCTGCGACTGAGGTGGCTACATTGGCTGTTGAAGGTTTGACTTCAGATGCAACATTAACGATAACCGACCTTACGGGTAAAGTTATTGGCACAGTGCAGCTCAAGGCAGATCAGAAGACCTTTGCTATTAACGTTAAGAATTTGACATCAGGTGTATATTACATTAAGGTAATTAACGGCGATCTAAACATAACACAAAAGTTAATCGTAAATAAATAAATTTAAAACAAACATTATTTGATTTGCATTTTGTGCATTGAGGCAGGGGTAAAATCCTGCCTCTTTTTTTGTTGGATTTGTTGCGATACTGTAAAGACATTAAACGGACTTAACAGACAAAAAATAATGATGCTATTTCATAATCTTTTGCCGGATTCATACTTGTATATAATGTTTTAAGTATATTTGCAATAATTCTTAAAGAAGGTCTTTAGAATAACAAAATAATGATTAAAATTATGAAATGGTTGTTGTTTCTTTTAATAATTGTTGCTTACTTTTTCGCAAATTACTATTTGTTTATTAAAATATGGACGTTAATACCTAATGGTTATGTTACTGTAAGAGTGATTTACAGCATTGTTTTTGGTTTGTTAGTATGTTCATTTTTTATTGGAATGTTTTGCGAAAGCATATTGCCCATACCTTTCGTATCATTTTTGCAATCTCTTGGTACAACTTATTTATATTTTTTAATTTATGCAGTTATAATTTTACTTCTTACTGATCTTATATGGTTACTTAACAAATGGTTACATTTCTTTCCAACTTTCTTAACAGTAAATCGTTACAGTATAAATTTAATTATAATGCTGTTAATCTTTATATTTATCATCTTATTATTCATTTATGGAAATTGGAAATTCAATCATCCAAGCGTAATACGGTTAAATATAAAAACAGATAAACAAATAAAGAAACATCAAAGAATTGTTGTAGCATCAGATTTGCATATAGGATACACTATAGGAGCAAAAAAACTGACAGATTTTGTAAATATAATTAACCAACAGCAACCTGATATGGTATTACTTTGCGGCGATATTTTTGACCGAAGTAGTCGTCCTGTAAAAGCAATGGACGCTTCTTCAATTTTAAAACAAATCAATGCCCCTATGGGTACTTATGCTGTTGTTGGCAATCATGAATACTATGGAAATTTGTTAGAATTTATTAAATTGCTTAAAGAAGCTAATATAATTGTTTTACAGGATAGTATAGCAACTGTTGATGATATTGTTTTAGTTGGACGAGATGATGTAAGCAACAGCAAACGCCAAACACTTAATCAATTAACATCAAATATAGATTTATCAAAAATAGTCATTGTACTTGACCATCAACCTGTTAATTTAAGTGATGCTCAAAATTCAAAGGTTGATTTTCAATTTAGTGGTCATACACACGATGGACAAATATTTCCACTAAATTTGATAACTCGCAGTATTTATGAACTGTCTCATGGACATCTGTTTAAGTATCCAACACATTATTATGTAAGTTCAGGACTCGGAATTTGGGGAGCAACTTACCGAATAGGTACTCAATCGGAAATAGTGGTTATTTCAATAGATTAAATGAAAAATGTTGTATTAACAATGTTAATGCAACAATAATTTATTTTAAAAGGCTTTGTTTTAAATATAAAAACAAAGCCTTTTCCTCACAAAATCTTTATTTTAATTTTAAAAATGAAGGTTTTATATTGAAAAAAAATATTTTTGATGGTGGGAATCAACACATCTGTAAGTAAAAAAGGCGAGAACGCAAATGCACTCTCGCCTTAATGTTATTTCATTGTAAGTTTATTTATTTACAACAAATTTATTAGTTTGTTTTGCACCATTAACAGAAATAGTATAGAAATAAGTTCCATTAACAAGGTTTGAAGTATTGATGGTAGATTCATAGTTAATACCGGCAGCCTTCTTGCCTTCGTTTAATTTTACAATTTCTCTTCCCATAATATCTGTTACAACGATAGATACTTCACCTGCATTTTTCAAAGTGTAAGCCAAAGTTGCTGAACTTTTAGCAGGGTTTGGATACATATTCAAAGAACCAAATGTGTTTTCTACATTGCGAAGGTTATTTTGATGAGAAACTAATAATCCAATCATTGGTGTTCTATTATCACACTGTCTTTCTGACCAATAATTATAGTCTGTAGAATATCCGGGTGTTTTTGTTAAAACTTGCTGGTCTGTTAACATATAGTAGTTTTTGCTGTAAGTGTAACTTTGAGGTCCAAATGTTTGCCAGTTTGAAAACTCATAATCTGTTGCTACAGCAAATTTTGAATTGCTTCGTAGAGTGTAACAAGCAAAATATTTTGTGTCAGGCAATAATTCACAACCTTTTCCTTCAGGGAAAGCTAAATAAATTGTATTGAAGTTCATAGTATTTGTTACATCTGTAAACAAACCATTGTTTAAATCACTTTGTTGAACTGTATAAATTTCTGTAGCAACCGGATCGCCGTTATTATCTAATACATCAGCAACGACAAGAGCATCATTTACTACAGTTAAATATTTCAGTTCTCCTTGTATTCTTGAGCCTGCAACACAAGTATCCGGTGCAGGAACGATAGAAATACCATTTGCCCACCAATTTCCTGTTTCGGTTGGATTCAATGTATATGAAATACATGTAGAATATCCGCTTGTAAATGCATTTGGAACCATGTCGGAATAAGTAGATGGTCCTACCAAACCTGACATCCAAGTATTATTATATCTTGATTTTTGCAAAATAGGAAATGCTTTAGCCCAGTGATAAGTAGGCATAAAATCTGTATTGCCAAAATAATAATCAGAATCTCTAACTACATATCTTACTGTATCGTTTAAGTTTATAGTAGTGTTAGCAGTACCATAATGAATATGAGAAGTTGTTGCATACCAACCAGTGTTTTGAGAAGGTAAAATATTAGAAAAAGCAATTACTCTATGATCTCTTGACATAGAAAAATAATCTATACTTTGAGCTGCTGTATAATGAGTATCAATATAACGTTCAACTTGTAAATTAAATGGGTCAGATATATTGTTATCATTTAAATAAGTATAAATGGAATCACCATCCCATTCATGGAATTTTACTTCAGTAGTAACATTTATATTGTTCGCACCACTATTTTCTACAAAAGCAACATAACGTAAAGTATCTAATTTCATTCCTTTTGGAATAATTGAGTAACCTCCGCCATAGAATCCATAAGATAAAAGTTTAAGATCTTCAGCATTTCCTTCTCCATATTTAACATTATCTATTATCCATACTATTCCATTATAATTATTTTCTTGAGCAGGTGCTACATAACGAAAACGAATATAAAGAGTATTCTGATTTGCTGCTTCAATTCCATTAGGATTAGATGTTAAGTAAGGAGGATTGTCACCGTCACCTACATATACACTTTGTGCATTAACAGGAAGAGTAATTATTTCTTCTCCGGAAATAATACCATCTACAGTACCATTTATTTCGATTGAATCGTAATTTGCCCAAGTTGGATCAGTTGTCCAATCAATATAGCAATGGTCATAATTCCATTTATAAAAGAATTGTTCAAATGAAAGTATAACAACATTCATACCATTAGTGCTTAAAGGTGCAGTAAATTCAACGTATGTATTCCATCTATATTGACGAACATCCGCACTTGCATATATTGGATCAATATAAACGAAGCCATTAGATAGAGATGTAAATCCCCAACGGTCTATAAATGTTTGTTCAGTATAACCTGTGCCAAATAAATCTTCTAAACGACTTATGAATGTGCTAAAGTTTCCTCCGTCCTCATTATTATAGCTGCGAAAGTGCCTTCCTTGTGCATTGTGTCCATCAGTACCGGTTGTTTTATCTGCAAAGTTAAATTCTGATGGTGTGTTAAAATCACAAACAGGATTAGTAGCTGCTTTGCTGTGATTAACTTTTTGTACAGGTTTCATAATATCCGAAGCGGATATTATTTTCAAATCTTGTTTTTGAGCTGTTATGTTATTCACTTGTGCCATAAGAGAAACAGCACCAAACATAAGAGCTAACGTTAATAATGTTCTTTTCATCTCAATAAAATTTTAAGTTGTTATATTCTATATTTCTTTTTTTCGCCTGCAAATATAAGGCTTTTTTTTTGAAAAAATGCTTTTTACAGTTTTTTTTTGTTGTTTTTTCGTCATACATTATGTTAATACATTTATTTTTAGTATTTTATAACTGAAATTATAAATAAAAAAATAGGCAATTCCATACTTTAACATAGTTAAATTGCCTAATAACATAATGAAAAATAAATATTTTTAAGACTTTTTCTCTTTAATACGAGCTTTCTTACCTGTTAATTTTCTTAAATAAAAGATTCTTGCCCTGCGTACTACACCATGTTTATTTACTTCTATGCTTTCAATAAAAGGAGAAGTAAAAGGGAAAATACGTTCTATTCCTACACCATTAGATATTTTTCTAATGGTAAAAGTTTCGTTTACACCATTTCCGGAACGTTGAATAACTACGCCTTGAAATTTCTGTAACTGATTTTTACCATCTTTTGTTTTACCAATTATTGACGTTACGGTAATAGTATCTCCAGCCTTAAAAGCAGGATATTCTTTCCGTTCAGTCAAGCTATCAACATATTTTATTAAATCTGTTTCACTCATTTTTAAACCTTTTTAATGATTAAACACCTTATTTCTTCACCTGATTAACTATTGCATTAAACGCTTCAGGGTGATTCAAAGCCAAATCGGCTAAAACCTTTCTGTTTAATTCAATATTATTTTTGTGAAGCAGTCCCATAAATACTGAATATGAAATATCGTTCAAACGACATGCTGCATTTATACGATTGATCCATAATGAACGGAACTCTCTTTTTTTAACTTTTCTATCACGGTAAGCATATTGCTGTCCTTTTTCCCATTTGTTTTTTGCAACAGTCCAAACATTCTTACCTCTACCCCAATAACCTTTAGTCCTTTTGAGGATTTTTTTTCTGCGTTCTCTTGACGCAACTGCATTTACTGATCTTGGCATAAATTTTTAATTGTTTTTTCGTATTAGCGTTTCTTTATGAAAACTTAATACTAATACAATGGTTAATAACTCCTTATTGTTTTCCGTAAAATCTATTTATTTAACTAAACAAATCAAATCATTTCTTTAACAATCTTTTCATCGGCTTTGCTTAATAAAGCAGATGAAGCTAAAATCCTTTTTCTTTTAGTAGACTTTTTTGTAAGAATATGACTATGAAAAGCATGTTTACGTTTGATTCTACCTGAACCTGTAATTGAAAACCGCTTTTTAGCAGCGGATTTAGTTTTCATTTTTGGCATTTTATATTGTATTTTTATTATGTTTACTATCTATATCTAATATTTTTTTACCTGTTTTTAGGAGCTAAAATCATTATCATTCGTTTGCCTTCAAGTTTAGGCATCATTTCCGGTTTACCGTACTCAAATAAAGCTTCTGCGAACTTTAACAATTTAGTTTCTCCCTGTTCTTTATATAATATTGTACGTCCTCTAAAGAAAATATCTATTTTTACTTTATTACCTTCCTGTAAGAACTTTATAGCATGTTTTAACTTAAAATTAAAATCATGTTCATCGGTTTGAGGTCCCAATCTTATTTCCTTTACAATAATTTTTGCTGTTTTGGCTTTAATTTCTTTCTGTCTTTTTTTATGTTCATACAAAAACTTTTGATAGTCAAGTATTTTACATACAGGCGGATTTGCTGTTGGTGATATTTCAACCAAATCAAGACCAAGTTCATCAGCAATTTTCAACGCATCTTTTGTGTTATAAATGTCAGAATTTACATTATCTCCGACTAATCTAACAACAGGAGCGTCAATTTTCTCATTGATTTTATGTAAATCTTCTTTTTTTTGTGGTTCTCTGCGACCTCTAAATGGTGTTGTTGCTATACTTATATCCTCCTACATTAGTTATACAATATATTTTATTCACTTTATCTTATTTTTTTAATCTATATAAATTTTATTTTTTATTTTAATCTAATTGAGACTTATTATTATTTCCACATAATAAAAGGTTTCATTCTCATTTTTTCAGATAAAAATATCTTAAAATGAGTTGGCAAAAGTACAACTTTTTTTTTAATTATCAAAGTTTTGGTTATAAAAATGTTTGCAAAATACTTTTTTTATTTTGAAAATACGAATAAATAAAAAGTTTTAATTAGTTCTCTTAAAAAAATCATTGTTTTTAAATTTAAAATTGCTGACTTTATGGTAAAAAATTGCTGATTTTTGAAACTAAATCAGCAATTTTTTATTATATATAATTAAGATGCAATAAAGTATTATGATTTATCCAAGTTTTTTATAATTTTGCAGACATAAAATAGGATGGATAAAAAAATGATTAAAAGTAAATTAGGATTGGATTTTAAGAAAGTAGATTATGCAAAGAGCATAGCCAAAGGAATTTCTGATGAAGTACAGGAGTTTGTAAGCGAATATTCAACGGTGGCGTGCGAAAGGACTCTTTGCAGGCTTATGGGTATTGACGGCGTAGATAAGAATGGTGTGCCGTTACCTAATGTTGTGGTTGATTTTGTGAAAGAAAAGGGCTTGTTGGCAAACGGTATATTGTTTGTTTTGGCGAATGCGGTGAAAGAAACGGGATTAACTCCTCAACAGATTGCCGAACAAACCGCCGAAGGCAAACTTGACATCACTCAACTGCCGATGAGTAACAACAATATGAATGTTCTGCAACCATACATTGAACAGAGTATGGAACGTATAAAGGCTAATCGTCAGCGAAGAGAAAATTACATTAAAACTGTCGGTGAAGGCACAAAACCTTATCTTTATATCATAGTGGCGACAGGAAATATCTATGAAGATGTTGTTCAGGCTCAAGCGGGTGCAAGACAGGGTGCGGATATTATTGCAGTCATACGAACAACGGGTCAGTCTCTTTTGGATTATGTGCCTTATGGTGCAACGACCGAAGGTTTTGGCGGTACTTACGCAACGCAGGAAAATTTCCGTATTATGCGTAAGGCGTTGGACGAAGTAGGACAGGAAGTCGGACGCTACATTCGTTTGTGTAACTATTGTTCGGGACTATGTATGCCTGAAATTGCCGTGATGGGTGCTTTGGAAGGTTTGGATGTAATGTTGAACGATGCACTTTACGGGATTTTGTTTAGAGACATAAATATGCAACGGACTCTTATTGACCAGTACTTTTCAAGGGTTATCAATGGCTTTGCGGGTGTTATTATAAACACAGGTGAGGACAATTATTTGACCACTGCCGATGCTTTTGACGAAGCACACACCGTCCTTGCCTCCGATTTGATTAACGAACAACTTGCTTTTGCGGCTGGATTACCCGAAGAACAAATGGGACTTGGACATGCTTTTGAAATGACACCTGATTTGGAGAATGGTTTCCTTTACGAGTTGGCACAGGCACAGATGATCCGTGAGATTTTTCCTAATGCTCCGTTGAAATATATGCCGCCAACGAAATTTATGACCGGCAATATCTTTCGGGGACATTTGCAGGACGCTTTGTTTAATATCATTGGACAATGGACGCATCAGGGCTTGCAACTTCTCGGAATGCCTACCGAAGCAATCCATACGCCATTTATGTCCGACAGATATTTGTCTATTGAGAACGCCAAATACATTTTCAACAACCTCAAAGACATTGGCGAAGAGGTTGAGTTTAAGAAAGACGGTATAATTCAGCAAAGAGCAAAGAAGGTTTTGGACGATGC
>JAISUE010000074.1 GCA_031272245.1 Bacteroidales bacterium | reverse complement strand
TTTTTCATAATAAATAAACTTTAAAATTACTACATATTTTCAGTTGCAAATATAAATATTTATTTTGAAAAAATGCAAAAAAATAGAAAAAATATTTGTTTTTTTATTTTAAAAGTCAAGATTTTATGATGAGAAACAGCGTTATTTTTCAAAAAAATCAAGTATTTCTAATAATAGTTCTTCACTAAAAAACTATTGATGTTTTGAAACTTTTTGTATTTTTGCAAACATAAAAAAATTCAAAAACAGTAATTTTAATGATTAACAACATACGAAACTTCTGTATAATTGCACACATTGACCACGGGAAAAGCACTTTGGCTGACAGACTGCTGGAATACACCAACACCGTGTCACAAAGACAAATGGCTGATCAGGTACTGGACGACATGGAACTCGAAAGAGAAAGGGGAATTACCATAAAAAGCCACGCTATTCAAATGAAATACAAGTACAATGGCACTGAATACATTTTGAATCTTATTGATACGCCCGGTCATGTTGATTTTTCTTATGAAGTTTCCCGTTCCATTGCTGCCTGCGAGGGAGCATTGCTTGTTGTTGATTCAACGCAGGGCATTCAGGCTCAAACCATTTCCAATCTCTGGCTGGCAATAGAAAACGACCTGACAATAATCCCCGTGATGAACAAAATGGATTTGGCGTCCGCAATGGCAGATGAAGTTTCGGAGCAAATAATTGACCTGATTGGCTGCAAAAAGGAAGACATCATTCCTGCAAGTGGAAAGACAGGGCTTGGCATTGAACAAATACTTCAAACGATAATTGAGAGCGTTCCCGCACCCAAAGGTGATGTGAATATTCCTTTGCAGGCTCTGGTTTTTGATTCCGTATTTAATTCATACAGAGGTATCATTGGTTATATTCGGGTTTTTAACGGCAAAATACGAAAAGGCGAAAAGGTAAAATTTTTCTCCAATAACAAAGAATATAATGCCGAAGAAGTAGGTATTCTGGGCTTGGATCTTATTCCCAAAGAGAGTTTGGAGGCAGGCGATGTCGGTTACATAATCAGCGGAATTAAGACCAGCACGGAAGTTAAGGTTGGGGACACAATTACGGGAGTAGATAAACCTTGTGCGGAAGCGATAGCGGGTTTTGAAAACGTTAAGCCGATGGTTTATGCGGGTATTTATCCCGTTGATGCGGACGACTACGAAGAGTTAAGAGCAAGCATAGAAAAACTTCAACTTAATGATGCCTCACTAACCTTTGAACCGGAATCTTCTGCGGCTCTTGGCTTTGGTTTTCGCTGTGGCTTTCTTGGGCTTTTGCACATGGAAATAGTTCAGGAAAGATTGAGCAGAGAGTTTAACCTTGAGGTTATAACCACCGTACCTAACGTAAATTATAAAGTTCATACTGCAAAAGGAGAAATCATAGATGTTTATAATCCAAGCGGTTTGCCGGAACCTAACTATATTGACTTCATTGAAGAACCTTTTATCAAATCGTCCGTTATAACCAAATCCGATTACATTGGGCAAATCATAAATCTCTGTATCGGCAAGCGAGGCGAACTCAAAGGACAGAATTATCTTTCAACCGATCGTGTTGAATTGAACTTTGAATTGCCTTTGGGAGAGGTGGTTTTTGATTTCTACGACAGATTAAAGTCAATATCAAAGGGATACGCTTCATTTGATTATCACCATAGCGGCTTCAAGCCTGCGAAACTTGTAAAACTTGAAATATTGCTTAACGGCGATCCTGTTGATGCTCTTTCCACTCTTACGCACTTTGACAATGCTTATCCATTGGGGAGAAAAATGTGCGAGAAACTTAAAGAACTCATTCCGCGTCAGCAGTTTGACATAGCCATACAGGCAGCCATAGGTTCAAAAATCATTGCACGAGAAACGGTTAAGGCGGTTCGCAAGGACGTAACGGCGAAATGTTACGGCGGCGACATAACCCGTAAGCGCAAACTGCTTGAAAAGCAAAAGGCAGGTAAAAAACGCATGCGACAGATAGGAAACGTGGAAGTGCCTCAGTCTGCTTTTCTTGCTGTTTTGAAAATAGACTGATCTGCGGGGATAATTATTCTTTTGGGGCGTTAAAGTTTTGATAATCCGCCTGTCATCGCTTTCAGCATCTCTTTCATCCATTTTAAATATTTTCAAATCTGCGTTACAATCGCAATAATCATTAGCAATGGCGGAACGTTGAAAACGAGGATAAATGCGGTTGAAACGGCGATATTTGAGCTGACTGCCGAGTTTGCCATTGCCGAAAACCATATTTAATTTTTAATTCTACACTACCATTATTTTTCATAGATGTGTGCATTAAAAAAATGTACTTTTCATTTTATTTATAATACGAATATTAAATTTTGATTTAACAACAAAAAATCTTAATTTGATAATTAAAAAACAGTGATTTAATAAAATAAATCACTATTATTTATTTGCTCTAAATAAGAAAAAATTGAATAGCATAATAATTGATTATAATGCTAAAATAACTTAATTTATATTTTCCAATTTTTTTACATTTAAAATTTTAATTTAATATAATATTACCATTTATTTTAATTATAAAAATAAATTTATTTATTATATATTATAATTTTTATTTGGTTTATAATATTTTTAGTGTAATTTTGCACTTTCAAATAAAATTAGTATTAACTTCAAAAAAGTAAAAGTAATGACAAAAAAAGAGAAAAGAAGTTTAATTTCAAAGGGTTGCACAAATTAACATGCATATTAATGTTTTTATTGTTATTGTGCATTGTTGCAAATGCACAAGAGACAACAAGTGAAAAGTTTTCTGTACAAAATAATTTAGAATTATATACAGGATTTAATTTCATTATGACAAATAAACCTAATTTTGAAATAGCTAAAGATATGTCTTCTTATCAATCAATAATGATTGGATTGAGATATAAAGCTTTTAAAGAAATGATTTGTTTACAAGCAGATTATTCTTTGCAACTACCATTTCAAAATTTTAATAATGTATATATTGGAGGTGTATCAATAGATTACGCTCTTATAAAATTTAAGCAATCATACATTTCTTTAGGAATAAGATACCAAAATATGTTTGTTTCTTTTGATGCTAATAACAATGGCATAGTAGATAAATATTCAATAAAAAATACAAGTTCATTAGGTCCTATTTTAAGATATAAAAATAGAGCATTCAATATAGAAGCAGGTTATTTATTTGCTCTAAATAAGCAAAAATGGAATAGCGTATTAAATATAACAGAGTTGCCAAGTGACGAATTTAGTTCATTTATATTAAAATTTTCTGTAAATGTTCCGTTGATAAAATAATTTAAGTATTATAATAAATGAATAAAAAGCTCTAATATTAAGTTATTAGGGCTTTTTATGTATGAAATAAGAACATATGTTGTACTTATAAAAAAAACTATTATTATTATGTTTGATATAATTTTTTTTATTTTTTTCCGTTATAAAAACAAAAAAAATTCAAAATGAAAACTTTAACATGTTTTATTGTCAGTGTGTTTTTGGCTTTTGTCTGTTTTTCGCAAACAGAATTGCAAGTCGTTCATACAGACAATTCTTTGGATAATTTTTCTGTTGAAGAAGAGGCAACTATTCTTTTTGAAAACGGAAATTTTATCATTAACAACTCTGTGGTTTCGCCTGTTGAGATAGCGATAACAGATATTCGTAAGATTGTTTTTCCAATCAATAACAGTTTATCTGCGATTACTAACGCACAGAACAAACCATTTATCTATCCAAATCCTGTTACTAATCAATTACATATTGAAAATATGTCAATGAATAATGCAACAGAGATTAAAATTTTCAATGACAAGGGACAACTATTGCTTAGTAAAACAATAACTTTAAGTCATACCATAGATGTATCATCTTTGCCTGTCGGATTATACTTTTTAAAAATTAATGATGTAACCTTAAAATTTGTTAAGTTATGAAAAAATTAGTTGTATGGATGTTTTTTCTGTTTGCAGGATTTATTGCTATGTCGCAGGAAAATATGATATTACTACATCTCAAAGGCAATACAGTAGCAGATTTTGTTACTGATGAAATAGACAGCGTTAAACTTTCGCAAGGTTATATGAAAATTTATCTTAATGCAATCAATGATACGATTGTTTCTGTTAATCCAATAGAAATACCTGTCAGTGAAATAGACAGCATAACCTTTGGTTCGGCTGTCTATAACGGTAATGTGGTTTATGTTTTCTTTGATCAGGATCATGCAACTATTATTAACCCGTTTGTAAATAATGGAGTAACTGTCACAAGCACTGATGGCAAAGTGTCAGTTAATTCAACGACAAGTGTAAATAATATTGTCTATCATCTTTCAGGCAACAGTACAAATGGCTCTTTTACTATTGAGAGTCAGGAGGCTATAACGCTTGAATTAAGTAATCTTTCATTAACTAATTCTACAGGTTCGGCAATAAATATCAATAAAAACATATCTGCTATTGTTGATTTGAGCGGTGTAAATTACATCTCTGACAGCACGGGAAGCAGTCAAAATGCAACGTTTTTGAGCAAAGGATCTTTAGATTTTCAAGGAGGAGGTTCATTAGAGGTGAAAGGATATAAGAAACATGCTATTTCAAGCAATGGACAGATTACTTTAAACAATGGAAACGTTAATATAACTCAATCTAACAGCGATGGATTTCATTCCGAAGGCTTTATTATGCACGGAGGAACAATAAATATTTCCGCATCTGAAAGTGGTGATGCCATAGATGCAGGAGGAGGAATGTTAATCATAAACAATGGCAGCATAAATATTGTTTCCGCTGCGGCAGATGTTAAGGGTATGAAAGCGGATGACACAATTATAATTAACGGAGGTACAATCAATATGAATGTATCGGGCAATCAGTCTAAAGCAATAAAGAGCTCAACTGCTGTTATCTTTCATGGAGGCATTACAACAATGACTCTATCGGGTGATGTGGTATTGGAAGCAAGCGGAAACGGATATGATCCTTCATATTGCACTGGTGTAAAAAGTGATGGAAATATTCTGTTTTATGATGGCTCTATTACAATCAACTCTCTTGCTGCAAGCCGTGGCGGAAAAGGTTTTTCCGCTGATGGAGATATTGTTATAGAAGGAGGAAATGTCAACATAACGACTGCCGGTGCCGGTGCTGTTTATACGAATGATGCAGGAGTAACCGATTCTTATACTGCATGCTGTATAAAGAGTGATATGAATATGTATCTTTTTGGAGGAAATATTACTTGCAGCAGTTCAGGTTCGGGAGGTAAAGGAATATCTTCTGACGGTTCTATGGCAATCGGTCAGATGCAGGGAATAATTTATTATCCCGATTCCTTGTTGATATTGAATGTAAGTACATCGGGTGAAAGATTTTATGTGTCAGGCTCACGTCAAGGACAAAACGACAATACTGATTATGCCAATCCAAAAGCAATAAAAAGTGAAGGAAGGCTTGTTGTAAGCAGTGGTATCATTAACATCGTTTGTACAGGAGAAGGTGGAGAAGGATTAGAAAGTAAGGATACGCTTGTAATTGATGGCGGTATCATTGATATACAAACAAAAGATGATTGTGTAAATGCGGCTAATCATATTGCAATCAATGGCGGTTATGTGCATGCAATTTCCAGTGGTAACGATGGTTTTGACAGCAATGGTACATTGGAAATTAATGGTGGTTTTACTTTGTCGGCAGGAACGAAAGGAGCAGAAGAAGGCTTTGATTGTGACCAAAATCAATTTGCAATTCGTGGAGGAACAGCCATAGGCACAGGAGGAGCAACAAGTAATCCTACGGCATCAGCCTGTACTCAACGAACAATGAAGTACAATTCAGCAACAGCCGGACAATCCATTTGTATAAAGAATGCAGCCACTAATGAAGTAGTGTTACTCTATACAATACCGGCATACAGCAACACAGTTGGAGGACCGGGAGGTCAAGGTGGCAATTCGGCAGTAATGATTTTTACTTCTCCTGATTTAATAACAGGCAATTACACTTTACAATACGGAGGTACTATTACAGGAGGCACAACTATCAACGGATATAACACTGGAGGAACATACACAGGAGGTAACAGCAAATCTTTTACAATATCTAATACCTCTTCTATGTTAATAACGGTTAATTGATATTTTTCACTAAAATATGACATTATATAATAATTACTTCTAAAAAAGAAAAATTACTGCGACTAATAGAAAAAATTGTAATGAAAAAGATGGAAAAGTTTAAGAAAAATAATCCAAAAATTTTAATACAAGAGATAGAAAATTTATTAGTGTACTAAATGTTATATGATGGATATAAAAAAAGGGTAAATAATTTATTTACCCTTTTTCATTAGATTTATTTTTGTTATTTACTAACAACTATTTTTATTGTATGAGTGAAGTTTCCATCTTTTGCAGTTATTCTTAAAAAATAAACTCCTGCAGCTATATTTTCAACTTTTATCGGTGTAATATTGGAAGTTACTGTTTGTTGCAAAACTTTAACATTTGTAATATTGAAAAGTTCAATAATAGCTCCATTATATTCTTCTTTTGATAAATTAAGCTCAACATTTAATACTCCATTTGCATTAACAGGATTAGGATAGAGGCTTACTATATTGTCTTTTGTATTTACAACTTCAGAAAGACTAACAGAATTTAAACATGTTTTTGTTTCTTCCGATACTTCCTGATCCTCATAATACACATATACGGAATAACAAGTTTCTTCATCAGTTGGCATAGGTATCGTGTCTGTAAAATGATTCATTTTCATAAGTGATGTTGAACCCCAAATTGGAGCTGTTACACTTTCGCCATTACGCAGTAAACGGTATCCATATATACGTTCTTTTGGTGTAGTGTTTTCCGGTGCTAATGTGGCACTGATGCAAAACAATTCATATTTCATATTTCGCAACGACTCTATATTATCATTTTGAAATGACGATAGTGTCTGCCAAGTTTGTCCATTATCTTCGGAAAAGATGTTACCTCTTCCATCAAAAATAGTTAAATCAACGTAGATGTACACATCAAAGTCTATAATATAATAAGTTCCACAACCTACAGGTTGGTCTTGTACATCGTGAGTTACAACTTCAACACCATAATATAAATCTTTACTTGGGTCAATATTGACAGGATTATCTAATGTTACAGTGTTCCAACCTATTTGTGGATTTACAACAGGAGCATCATAAAGTCTAACTCCGTCTTGCATTACGAACCATTTATAAACAGGTGTTGATAATGTACCAACAGCATCATTTTTTGTACGGTAAAAAGACAAACTTGTTAATTTACTATTACCAACTAAAGAAATATCTGCTGCAGGATATTTATTGGCAGCAATAAAAGGGCGTCCTTCATTGCCTATTGAAAAATAAGCATTATCGTCCCGCATAAAACGCAATGTAGTACAACCATTAGGGTCTGTCCAGTTTACATGTACGGTATTGTTTTCAGGATGTGCTTCTATGGCAAGTGGAGCAGTGTAGTTAAATGCAACATCTGTAATTTCAACATTATCAATAAACCAGTTTAAATCTTGCCCGGAACCTGTTCCGTGACAACGAAAACGAACTCTAAAATCATTACTGCCTGCATATTGACTTATATCAAAACTCTTTGGAATAAAATTCATCCATGGACCAACAGCAGGAAAATCAACTAAGGTAATCCATTGTCCATTTACAAACAAATCTACTGCAAGTTTCTGCTGTTCAGCAGGAGTTATGTCACCTTGAGCGGTAACCATGTTGAAACGTAGAAAAAGGTGATCACTGTTTGGTACATCCATATAAGGAGAAGATATGGCTTCCGAATATTCTCCTGCCTGCGGAGTTAGGAAACCTGCAGAATTAGGTGGTATGCCGGAAAGAGAAACGTACCAACTTGCATCTATTGGAATAGTGTTGGAAGAAATATCCCAATAAGCGTTGCGAAGAGAGTTTGCTGATGGGTCGTTGACCCGCTCAGGAAAGTTAAATTCTTCTCTAATTGGAAAAGCCACCTTACCGATTGTGATAAGTGCGATATTGCTTGGGTCAGAAAGTTCAGTACCATAAACAGCCTTTACTGTATATGTGTAAGTTCCATCTGCAAGTGCTGTGAAAGTGTATTGAGTATCAGTAGCAGAAAGACTTTGAATAAGAGTGTCTGCCGAATATATATTATAACCCGTAAGAGCAGGATTAACCGGTGGTGCATTCCATACAAGACGAATTGATTGATAAGCAGGACTTTCTACCTGCAAATTTGCAACAGGTAAATAGCCTATGATGTTAATAGGAGGAATTTCTGCATAAAAACTTACTGTTTTTGAATTTAGAGTGCCAAAGCCACAGATTTTGCTACCATCAGCTGAAATACCCGTTACTGCTTTAAAATAAAAACCGTCAGGATACGAAATATTATTACGAACAAAAAAAGTATCCAAACGTAACATTCCCATTTGTTCTGTATATATAAAGGCTAATCGGTCATCAATTTCCTGCTGTTGATACGTGCGAAGACTTCCCCATTGTCCAACTACAACTCCTGTATTTGAAACTGCAAAAGCTGAAGATTCTCTGTCAAGGGCTTCACATACTATTATCTGATTCGTAGTTATTTTGTACAGCGCAGCTTTATCTATAGAGGTAATTTGTGTCATAGCGGCGAGAGTACCGTCATTGCTTATTCCGTTTATAGAACCTGAAGGATTGTCTGTAATTGAAACAAGACTGTCATTAACCCATAGTGCTGCATATTTTGTTCCCCATGCAACTGTTTGACGATAACCACCTATCATTGAACCATTACCGGATATTGCTAAGGCACAAGAACCATTAGGCTGTAACTGTTGAGCCAATCCAAGAGTTATATATTGAATGTTTGCAGCATTGCTTACATCCCAATAACCTGCAACAAGCGTTCCATAACCTGTAAGCCTGCGACCTCCAACAATTTTGTTACCATCGTCAGAAATAGCATAAGGATAGTCACTATAATGAGTTCGTCGAGTGAAAGTTCCTGATGCAGGAAGCATATTCCACGTTGTATTTCCAATCGTAGAATAACCCGCAGTAGCAAAATCATCGTTATTTCCGCTCGCATCATCAATAGCCTGAACGTCAGAAAACGGCGTTATACCAACAAGACGACCGGTATTATTTACGGCTTTTATGATAGTGCCTTCACCGCAGTTGTTTGTTCGGTTCTGATCTCTTTGCGTAACTCCGTCTGCAAGCGTCCATACAAAAGAATGAGTAGTACCACTACCAATTTGTCCAACAACATAGTTTCCGTCTGAAGATATACCATTGGCATAAACGTCCTGTCCGCTAACATCAATAGAATTAAATGTTTGTGCATTAAGCACCATCCCAAACAGCATAAATGAAGCTGTAAATAGGGAGAATTTCCTTACATTTTTGTTTTTTTTGTTCATAAATTTAAAATTTTCATTATTTACAAATATTTTCGGTTAATAATAAGGTATAAACATTACGAATACCTTTTTGAATTTAATTTTAATTGTGCAAAGGTACTTCTTATAATTTATTACTTTGTAGCAATAATGCAAAACTTTGTCTTTATTCTGCAAAATGTATATTTACTTTACGTTGAAAATCAATATTTAGTCATTTAGGACAACTGATAATAAGTTTTATTTGAATTTTTTGTAAATAAAAAAGAGAGGCGATTAAACCTCTCTACAATTACTTTCTGTTTAGTCTCTTAATTATTGCTATGATAAGCCAACATATTAAAACAAATGGAATACCATAAAATATCAAAAGACACAAAAACAGAGTTGCAGCTGTCATAATAATCATAATAAATAAAATTAAATATTAATAGAACAAAGGTAATATAATCAACAAATTATAGCTTGACTGCAAGCATTAAACCATCTCTAATTGGAATTATTACATTTTCAAATGTTTCGTCTGCCTGTACTAATTCATTAAAACGTTTTATAGCTTGAGTTTGTTTATCAGCAGGCTGAGTTGTCAGAGCAACTTTCCCATACCAAAGGACGTTGTCTGCTAAAAGTACACCACCTTTTCGTAATTTCTTACGACAGAGTTCATAATATTCAGGATAGGAAATTTTATCAGCATCAATAAAAATTAAATCAAAATCACCTTCTATTTCAGGTATAATGTCTAAAGCATTTCCAATATGAAGAACAATTCTATTATTTAATGAATTATTTCCAAACATATTACGTAAAAAATCTTCTTTTTCTTCATCGGCTTCTATCGTATGAATAATTCCATTTTTCGCAAGTCCGGCAGCAAGACAAAGTGTAGCATAACCGGTAAAAGTACCAACTTCAAGCACATTATGAGGTTTTAATATATGAGACAATATTTTAAAAAACGTTCCTTGCCAATTACCACTAACCATTTGAGGTTTAACGCATCGCAAATGAGTTTGTCGGTCAATAAACTGAAGGTCTTCGCTTTCTTTACTTGCTATTTTTTCGCAATAATCTGTTATTTTTTTGTCAATAAAAGGGTAAATTTGTTTTTCCATACAAAGTTTCTCTTTTATGCAAAAAAGGAAACAATATAATATATACAAGCGGCAAGTACAGCACTGACAGGAATGGTTAAGAGCCATGCTGTCATAAGTTTTCTTGTTACACCCCACCGTACTGCTGATAAGCGTTTAGTAGCACCAACACCAATGATTGCTCCTGTGATAGTGTGAGTTGTGCTTACGGGTATTTTCAATATTTCTGTTAAATAAAGGGTCAAAGCACCGGATGTTTCTGCTACAAATCCCTCAATTGGTGTTACTTTTGTAATGCCACCTCCCATAGTTTTAACTATTCGCCATCCACCGCTAATTGTTCCCAGTGAAATGACGGTGAAACAAGAAAAAGCCACCCAAGAAGGTATGTCGCCGGTGGATTGAACACCCATGCCAATACCTAATGGATGTGCTGCAATTAAAGCAGCCGCTATGATACCCATGACTTTTTGTGAGTCGTTCAACCCATGTCCTATGCTGAACATTGCAGAGGAAAGAAGTTGTAATCGCTTGAACCACTTTTCTGTTTTAGAGAAACTGGCTCTGCGACAAATGTACAAAACCGCCGTTGTAAAGAGAAGTGCAATTAGCATACCTATAAAAGGGGCTAAAATAATAAAACTGGCTATCTTTATAATAACAGGAGCCTGTATTGCACCAAATCCTGCCGCTGCAATGGCTGCACCTGCAAAGCCTCCTATCAATGTATGAGACGAAGATGAAGGAATGCCAAGCCACCATGTAGAAAGATTCCATATAATTGCTGCTATGAGACCTGAGAGTATGATTGGCAAAGTGATAAACTGAGCATAAACAGTTTTGGCTACTGTATTTGCAATGCCAAATTCGCCTATAACATACTTGGCAATGAAGAATGCTACAAAATTAAAAAACGCCGCCCAGATAACTGCCTGAAAAGGAGAAAGCACTTTTGTTGTAACAATGGTTGCTATTGAGTTTGCTGCATCGTGAAACCCGTTAATGAAGTCAAAGACAAGAGCTAAAAATATTATAACAAGTAATAAAGTCATAAGTGTTATAGATTAAGCATTTTTAACTATTATGGTTTTTAAAATTTTAGACACATGTTCTGCACAGTCGGTAGTTTTTTCCAGTTCATACATTATATCTTTCAGTTTTATGATTTCCACCGGAGAAGTTTCACTGTTAAAAATATCTGTAATAAATTGTGCATAAACATCATCTGCAGCATTTTCCAGATCGTGTAATGCTTCGCAACAACGGTTAATATGTTTAGGATTTTTTTTCAAAATGTTTAGTTGTTCAATAGCTTCACTTAAATGATTCGCACATTTACAAATCATATCAGAAAGTGTCTCAGCCGAGGCAGGTAATTCTTTAGGATTGTAAAGCATTATTCGTTTTGCACATGAGTTAATTGCATCTATAATGTCATCCAAATTATTTGCAAGATCATGAATATCTTCTCTGTCAAAAGGAGTTATGAATGTTAATGATAATTCGTCAAAAATGGTTTGTGTAATTTTATCACCATTTCGTTCTTCTTCTTTAATACGTTTGTAATAATCTTCTATACGGTTTCCCTGAGATTTTTTATCTATACATTCCTTTAACAGATTTGCTGCTTTGACAATTACATCGCAAAGAGAATTTAATAAAGGGAAAAATTTCGGTTCTTTAGGTGTGAACCTGCTAAAAATAGAATTATTCATTGCCTAATATTTAATTTTTATTTCAAGGTGCAAAATTAGTAAAAAAAATTGAATTAACTAAGTTGTGTTGTTTTTAGTATTTGGCAATAGTTTGAGAGAAATTGTTGGATAAATAAACAGAAAAAGTTTCAAAGTTTTGGTTTAAATATGTGTGGTAAGTAAAATATTATTTTAGGTATCTAAAAATAAGAAAACAATAGACAAATAGTTTGTGATATTAGATTAGTTAGATGATAAACATTCCTTTCGCTATAGCGAAAGGATACTCCATTCGCTTTGCGAATGGAAATTCCTGCCGCTTAATGCGGTAGGAGTGTCGTGCAAGCACGAAAAAAGTAGAGGTTAAAAAGGGCTGATACAGGATAAAACTACTATATAATATATAAATATATTTATATATTATATAGTAGTTTTATCCATACAACAGATACTTTCACTCTCCGTTTTTTCTTGAAAAACGGACAACTGATGACCGTAGTAATCGGTCATTAAACCTTTGCATTGTGTAATGTATTTTGATGAGGCATACTTAAATGTTTTTTGTGCTTTGATTTTTCTTTATTATAAATATAAATTATAAGACTTTTTTGCTGTAATGATAATAAGAAAACACAAATTTTACTACTTTTGCAAAATCAAATTGATACATTTTAACAAACAAATAATAACAAGATAAAATGAAAAATATATTAGTTCTTGGTTCTGGCGGACAAATAGGTTCAGAACTTACAGTAAGATTAAGGGAGGTTTACGGTGATTCAAAGGTTGTAGCGACAGATCTTGACCCTAATCGTTTAACTCAACAGATAAAAGATTCAGGACCTTGCTTTTCATGTGATGCTACCAATAGAGAGCAAATAGCACAAATAGTAAAAGATTATAAAATAGATGGTATTTATAACCTTGTTGCCATACTTTCTGCAACGGCAGAACGTAATCCAATGCTTGGATGGAACATAGGAATGGGTGCATTATTGAATTGTTTAGAAGTGGCTCGTGAGTATAAAGCAGCACTTTTTACTCCATCTTCAATAGGAGCTTTTGGTGCAAACACACCATTAAACGGAACACCACAGGATACGGTTCAACGTCCTCGTACCATTTATGGAGTTACCAAAGTTGCCGGAGAGTTGCTTTCAGATTATTATTTTGATAGGTTCGGTGTAGATACACGGTCGGTTCGTTTTCCGGGATTAATTTCTAATGTTTGTCCTCCCGGTGGAGGAACAACTGACTATGCTGTTGATATTTATTACGCAGCAGTACGTGGTGAAAATTTTGAATGTCCATTGAAAAAAGGAACTCTTTTAGATATGATGTATATGCCTGATGCTATTGATGCCGCTATAAATATAATGGAAGCAGACCCTTCAAAACTAATTCACCGTAATTCTTTTAATGTAACGGCTATGCATTTTGATCCTGAAGAAATTTATCAAGAGATAAAAAAACATAAGCCGGATTTTGTTATGACTTATAATCCTGATCCGTTAAAACAACAAATAGCTGATTCATGGCCTAATTGGATGGATGATTCTTGTGCAAGAGCAGAATGGGGTTTTAAACCTAAATATGGTTTGGCTGAAATGACAACCGATATGTTGAAAAAACTTACAGAAAAACTGTTATAACAAGTTAATAAAATCAAATTTTTTATTGTAGAGACGTAATATTATTTGCGTCTTTTTTATTTTTTGAAGATGTTGGTCTTGTGACTAAAACGTATCTGCAAATTAAATGCCAGTGCTTGCTTAAACGTTAAAAAGAGTAACATAAAAACAAAAAACGAGAGAAAAGTTTCCCTCGTTTTTACTTGTAATACTCTAATGTTAATATACTTTAAAATTAGAGTTTATTGTTTAATGTATTTCTTTTTTATTTGCCCAACGTTGCCACCATTACGGCTTTGATGGTATGAAGTCTGTTTTCTGCCTCGTCAAAGACAATAGACATAGGGCTTTCAAACACTTCTTCCGTTACCTCCATTGCTTCCAAGCCGAATTTCTTATGAATTTGTCGTCCAACTTCCGTTTCCAAATTATGAAAAGCAGGAAGGCAATGCAGGAATTTCACATTTGGATTACCTGTTTTACGAACCACGTCCATATTTACCTGATAAGGTTTCAACAGGTTGATACGCTGTTCCCATACTTCGTCAGGTTCGCCCATTGAAACCCACACATCCGTATATAAGAAATCAACTCCCTTAACTGCCTGCTCAACATTATCGGTGATGGTTATCTTTGCACC
>JAISUE010000052.1 GCA_031272245.1 Bacteroidales bacterium | reverse complement strand
GTTGCACTTGTTTGTGTTTCTGTACTTGCAATACCTGTCGGTGCTGCACATGTTACAGGATTAGCATCTGTTGTAAACTGTCTTAATACCCATGATGAATAGTTGCCACTGCCGCAATTCGTTCTAACATAAGCAAAATAAGGAGTACTTGCATTCAACCCTGTAAAAGTATATGTCGCAGACGTAACTGAAACAGGTGTGCCACTTACTGTATCCTGTAAAACAACTTCCCATGAAGTAGCTGTACCAGCTGTCCAAGTAATAGTAGCACTGTTTGATGTCGTACTGCTCAACAAGCCTGTCGGTGGATTACATGGAATATCTATAACAATATCATCAATAGATGCATTATATGCAGCAGCACCTCCTCCTTTCCAACTAATAACAATGTATGTTGCATTAACTAAATTAGAATTTGTAGAAGTGGAAAAATTATAAGTATATTGTGTTAATGTTGTGGTTGGAATTAAAGTATCTAATACGGTATAAGTAGATGTGCTGTTTTGGTCTCCTGTGATGTAACCTATTGTTAATTTACCATACATTACAACTTCATATCTATACCAAAATGAAATTCTCAAATTTTCAACAGGAGTAGAAAATGCAGGAAGTATTGCATAAGCATCAGGATCAGATACATTAGCACTGAAGTTTAAAGCATTTGGATTTGAATGTGGATACCAACCTCTACTGCCGCTTCCAACAATATGAGGAACATTTGATCCAACAGCATTCCAGCAAGAAGGAACAAGACTTGGTGTATCATAAGTCGTCCCTGTATAAGAATCAAAGTTTTCACTATAAGGTACTCCTATAGGATTGCAAGTAGTAGTTATTGTTCCTACAAAAGTCATAGATGAAGTATCAGATGAACAATCTGCTTGAACATAAATATCATATCTTGTGCCTTCACTTAATGCTGTTAATGAAAATGTAGTATCCACTATATTATTTATAGTTGTTCCTCCTGTTGCAGGATCAAATCCCGCCACTCCATAAATAACATTATAACTTGCTGCATTGAAAACAGGTTGCCATGACAAATCTACTGATGAAGTTGTAATGTTGCTGTAAGAGGTATTTGTTGGAGGCTGACAAGTTACAGTTGTAGTAAATGTGTATGGCAAACTCCATTCAGAATAAAATGTTCCTCCTATTCCGTCATAACAAATACTGCGTACCCATATTTTATAAGTTGTTAAAGGATTTAAACCTGTTAAAGGAATGGTATCATTATATACCGTTATGAATGTTCCATCTTCAGGATTGTTTATATTTGTTTCCTCATCATAAACATATTGATAGTCGGTTGATTGTCCAAGTTCTGTAAAAGTAATGGCTGCACTGAAAGCTGTAAGACTATCGGCAACGGAAGTTAAATTAAATGGAGAAATACAGGTACTATATGGCTGAACTGTAAAATTATCTATACACATAAAATTAGTAGCCATGTGGTCTGATTCAACATAGAACGCTATTTTAATGTTTCCTTGATAAGGTTGATTGGTTGTAGGGTTAATTAAAGGAATAATAACACGTGAAGGCGTTACTCCAAAACTTTCATAGTTTCTTTGTGAATCTCCCGGAGTCCATATAAAAGCATTAGTATTAGACCACGTTGCTCCATTATCTGTAGAAACTACTACCGCAAATCTTTGTGCTGCCAATGAATTATGAGGTTGTGTTCTGTTTTGGTCAGCAGTAAGTGTTATATCAAAAGCCATTTGGAATGTATCCGTAGTAAATCCCAAACTGATAGAGTTGGATATAACCCAATCAGTTCTTGTTAGAGGATTGATATAAATTCTTAAAAGTCCTTCTTCAGAAACATAACTCCACAGAGGAGAACTGCTTGTGAAAACAGTATTTGCACTTAACATTCCATACGCCATTGTCCAACAGTTATTAAACGGATTAGTATTAAACGATTCTGTGAAAGAAGGAATAAGTGATGCACAATCGGTAGTAAATGTATAAACACTTGAAGACGGCATATCTCCACAATCTGTCAAAACAATAACATTGTAAGATGTTTGAGGAGTTAAACCTGTTAAAGTATAAGTAGTATCAAATAATACAGCTGTTGTATCATAATCGGTATCAGTTGCAGCTTTGTAGCAAAGTCTCCAACTTGGATAATTATCGTTATTGTCCCAAGTTATTACAGCAGATTCTCCTGTTACATTGCTTGCAGTTACTCCTGTCGGAGCAGTACAAGGAGGTATTAAAGATATTTCTACATCGTCAATGAAAGCTGTTCTGTTTCCGGTTGTATTAGTACTTTTTATTGCAATATACCTTTTTTGTGATGAAAGATCTGTAACAGTGTATGGACTTAATGCTATAGTTTTTGTTTCCCAAGTATTCCTTGCAGATGTAGATATAATATCTCCAATTTGAGTAAAATTACTTGTACTTGGAGAAGTAGCTTGAGCAGCTAAAAGACCTACGGCAAGAGTCATAGATGTATTATCCGTTGTGTCATACATTTTGAAAGAAACCTGTAAAGTTCTCATATCAACAGAAGGATCTATAATTGGTAACATAATCCATGAATCTCTGCCGCTTATACTTGAACGTCTCATTCTTAAAGCATTTGTTCCTGAAGAGGAATGCAAAGTTGATATTTCTGGATAATATGTAGCACTAAAACCTCCTGCCATCCAGCATGTAGGAATTGTCATTCCTGCATCAAAGTCTTGAGTATAAGTTGTAGTAGCATCAATAATCAATCCTAAACAAGGTGTTGTGATGTTTGGCAAAACAACCCATTGGCTGTTATCATCAGCAGAACATAATCCACGCATTCTTACATTATAAGTTGTAGAAGGTAACAAAGTTAGTGTATGTGTTTGCACTCCACTTATTTCACTTTCTACAGTTACTCCGCCTATAGAATCCCAATCAGTTACTGTGCTTGGCTTGTATTGAATTTCGTATTCATAAGCCGCAGGCTCATCTGTCCATGTTAAAGTTGCAGATGTGCCGGAAACATTGCCAAGAACAACGTTTGTTGGAACAGGACATGTAATAAGAGTTTGAAAATTTAATGTGGTACTCCATTGACTGTAATCTACATCAACAGTACCTGCTGTTCCTGTTCCGGTACAAATTTCTCGTACTCTGAAATTGTAATTAGTACCTGACGACAAATTTGATAAATAATAAAAGGTGTCAGTTACAATGTCGGTTTGCCAAGTAGCATCGTCTGCTGCTTTGTAATTAACCTCATAACTAACGCCCGTAGATGTAGGTAACCAATAAACCTGTGCTTCATTAGCTGTAACAGGATTATTGGCTGTATCCAAAGCTAATGCTATAGGTTGAGTACATGCAGGAGCTTCTTCAATAGAGAAGTCATCAACATAGATATAATACCAATACATACCTTTTGCATTTATGCAAACATAAGTTGTTGCAGCAGGTATTAACATTTCCAAATAGTAATTATTTCCAAAATTACCATTTGTTGCCGGATCCATCCAATCAGTCCATGTGAAAGATGTATAAGCACTGTCTGTTGTAGAATAACCAAGTCTTAAATCATCTTTCCAATTAGCAGGATTATTTGCATCGTTACCATCGGCATAACCTGCATAATAAATCCTTACAATTTTAGCTGTTCCATTACAATCCAATAAAGGAGTAATTAAATACTGGTGTACTTCTACACCTGAACATGCACTAAAATTAAATTTGAATGATTGTCCTGTAGAGCCTCTTCTTTTTTCCGTTGTAACAGACATTATATTCCATTCACAAGCGGTTATAGGAGTTGGAGAACCTTCGTTGTAGTACATCAACCAACCCGTTGGGGGAGCAGTTGCTACTGCATCAAAGTTTTCTGTAAAAGGGAAAGTCGACATTTGCGACCATCCACTGATAGTAACAATAGTTGCTATCAAAAAAAACATTAATCGTTTCATTTCTTAAATATATTTAAATAAACACTTATTTTGATTTTGCCAAAAAATTTAATAATTGACGCAACAAAGGTAAATAATAAAATTGAAAAAACAAGAATTTATTTTCTATTCTATATCAACCTTTGAAAAAATCAAAACTTTATCTACTATAGTAACAAAAAAAACACATAAAAGTAACCTTTTGATTTTACAAAAGTTACTTTTATGTGTTTAGAAATAAATCCTATTCAGATTTTATCAAGAAATGTAAAAACAAATCACTGTTTTTTTGTTACAAAAACAAAGATTTTTTAATTTATTACTTTGTTTTATTCAGTCATAGAACTCATTACTCTTCTAAAGAGCCTGATAATTTATATTGTTCCACAACACGTTTGAACTGTCTTGCTGCTACTACAGGATTAGGAGCAGAAAGTATGGCGCTGCTCACTGCTACACCATAAAAACCTATCTTCATTAATGATTCAACATCGTCTAATTCTATTCCGCCAATAGCATAAATTGGTTGTTTTACACCGAGACTTGCTACTGATGACATTATGTTTTTGTAACCTTTTAAACCAAGAATTGGTTCGAGTTTTTCTTTAGTTGTCGTGTGTCGGAAAGGACCTAACCCTATATAATTTGCTCCATTGCGAGAAGCTTTTAACACATCGGACAAAGTGTTAGCGGTTGCACCGATAAGAACATTTTCTCCTAAAATTATTCTTGCATCTGCAATCGGCATATCATTTTTTCCAAGATGTACTCCTGACAAATGCATTCTTTTTGCTGTGCGAACATCATCGTCTATCGTTAATGAAGCACCAAAGACTCTGCATCTAACACGAGCTTTTTCTATTGTTTCAACCTTTTCTTGGTTGGATACATCACTTTTCAATCTTAGCTGAATCAATTTAAGTCCAGCATCTAACGCTATTTGCACACAATCTAAATGATTAAACTCTTCTGTTTTGTGCGTAATAAAAATTATTCTGTCTGCCATAAACTACCTAACATTGCTGCTCCTCCAAATCCGAGCATTTTTAATATATTAAATCTTTTTATATCTACTCCCCCCATTCCAATTACTTTATCATCTATAATTCCTTTTTCCTGTGCCAACACAAGCTCTCCTAATGTAAAGGCTGATTTATGACCATGTTTGGAAAAACTGTCAAACACAGGCGAAAGCAAAACATAATCCGCTTTGTCTTTGCAACGTTCTACACCTTGCAAACTGTGACATGAGTAAGAAATACGTCCATTCCATAGAGAAATATCGGTATCTGCATTTCGTTTATTTATATTTATTCCTCCCACTCCAAATTCTTCTGCTATATCGTAATGATCATGAATAGTTAATCTATTTCTCATATCTTTGGGAAATAGTAAAAGATACTTTTTTAACTGCCATTTAGTCATTTTAGGTTTGCGAATATGAAAATAATCTATAAAATCACCGTTCAAGAAATTTATAATTTTTTCTGTTTCCTGCTCCAAATGAGTTAAACTATCAGTAGATATACCTATTACCCTCCACATGTTGCTTCTATTATAGTTACGTTATCGTCTTCTTTTAATATAGTTTTGTTCCATTGTTCTCTTGGAATTACCTTTGAACCAATAGCTACTGCCAAACCAAAGTTTGTTTCTGCCTGCAAAAACGAAATTAATTCCATTATACTACAATCTACAGGGACAATTTTATCTTTTTTATTCACTTGTATTTTCATAAGAAAATTTAATTTTTTCAAATTTTAGAGACAGCAAAAGTAATAAAAAAGTTTTTTAAATGAAATAATTGTTCTTGATTTTAATGATAAAAATTGAAAAATCTCTTTTAATAAAAAAATATAAATTCTTTTTTCTCTTTTTTTTACAATAGTTTTATATGTATAATTTTTATTTTGCAAATTATTCTTTTTGTATTCTCAATATTTTTAGAAAAGATAAAATAACGTGTTTAAGTAGATTATTATCATTTTTACAGGTTAAAAACTATTTTTAGTTGTAGTGTACCAGTATTACACGAAAGATAAAAGATAGTTTTGCTAAAAACAAATAGAACTTCCATAAAAATAATTATTATATATTTGCATTGTTTTAATGATGTATATTTAACATTATTGATATTCATAAAAAACAATCTGTATATATGAACATATTTAATTTTAAGTCTAAAAAAAATTTTAAATTAGAAGACTTTTCTATTCTCAACACAGATATTCATTCTCATTTAATTCCTGCTATTGACGACGGTTCTCAAGATATGGAAACATCTATTATGCTTTTACAGGAATTGCGCAATCTCGGTTTTAAGAAAGTTATCACAACTCCTCATGTAAAAAATGAAGTGTTTCCAAATGATGTAAATAATTTGGAAAACTTATGTGAAAATTTAAGAAAAGAAGTTCATAACAAAGGTATAGATATAGAAATAGAAGTTGGAGCTGAGCATCTTGTAGATGAGGATTTTCCAAAACGAATAGCAAGTGATTTGTTCAAAACTTTCAGTAATAATTATTTGTTGATAGAGCTTCCTTTTATTTACATTCCTTTGGGTTTTGATGAATATCTTTTTGAATTACAATGTAAAGATTATAAAGTAATTCTTGCACATCCGGAACGTTACATTTATTGGGCAGAAGATAAAAACAAATTCGTTGAGTTAAAAGACAGAGGTATTTTGTTTCAATGTAATATCAATTCTTTTATAGGGTATTATGGTAAAATAGAATACAATCTTGTTAAATGGATGGTGTTAAACAATATGGTAGAACTTGTTGGAAGCGATACTCACGGCTTGAAACATATAGAAATGTTGCATAAAGCCCTTCATTCGCCTCTTTTTGCAGAACTTGTTACCTCAGGTAAACTCCTTAACAGTAAATTTTAATACCTAATAATAAAAAAATATATTTTTGTTCTTTATAATTTACCCATAAAATATAAACAAAGATGAGATATAAAACTAAATTTCTAACAATAATTGTTGGAATTATAATTGCAGTTTCTGTTTTTTCAAACAATGTACAGGCTCAAACGAATAAATTTTCATTGAAAAATACTCCGTTTTATTGGAAAATAGATATTGAATATGAAGAAATATCTTCGCTTGACGGTAATTTTTTCGCGATAAAGAAAGATAACCTTTGGGGAGTTGCAAATGAAAATAGGGTGATATTGCCTTGCAAATATGAAGCAATAGATGCTTTGGGTGATAATATGATTTCTTTTGTTGATAAAGGTCTTATTGGTTTTGCGGATACCAATGGCAAAGTGTTGATTGAGGCAAAATATTCGGTGAATAATCCTGATAATATAGTAGATGATTTTCAATTAAATATTTTTTCTTTTGGTTCTTGTGTTGTTTTTGATAGATTTAACAATGAATATATACTTATAAATGAAAAAGGGGAACGTCTTTTGGGAGATAGTATTGTTATAACATGTAGAAGTGGCAATGTTATTGTTTTCAAAAAAGGAGAAAAATTTGGTATGTGTAATGCAAAAGGAGAAGAAATTTATTCACCTGACAATATAAAAATATCTATGGTTTCGCCTGTTTTATTTTCATATACGGTAAGACAACTAAATGGAGATTTGACTTATGGTCTGTTAAATGCCAAAGGAGAAGTTTTAACAGAAGCTCATTTTGTAGAATTTCAAAGTTTTGCAAGAGGAAACAGGTTTTATATCAAAGCGTTTTTGAAGAATGGATTGCAGGCTTTGTTTGACAATGAAGGGAAGATGATTGTTGATGCATTGTATCAAGTTATAGAACCTACCATTTTAGAAGGATATTTCAAAGTAACACACGATTTATATACAGGAATTATAGGAAAGAAAGATACGGTTTATTTGATGTATTTAGAACCTATTTATAAGGATGTAAAAATAACAGTTAATTCAACTGATACATTTTTCATTGCTAAAAACGGTAGTATTACTACAGTGTTTACAAATTCCATGAACACTCTTTATGAAGGTCAATACAATATATTAGATATTGTACGAACGCAAAGAGGATACAGATTAATAGTAGAAAAAGAATTTCATTACGGAGTGATTGATGATAAAGGTAATACAATAATAGAACCTGAATATCACGAAGTTTATTCTGTTATTGGTCAATGGTTGTTAGTCAGACTAAAAGATAAATGGGGGGCGGTAAATATGGTTACTCAACAAAAAATAGAACCGGATTTTAAACGAGTAAAAATATCAGACAACAAATCTTATGGCGTTTTTGTTGGTAATAAGAAAAAATCTTTGATAGTTAAACCCGAAGGAGAAATTGTTGAATTTCATTCTTGCGATGATGTACTTGCATTAAATAATTATGTTGAATATAATATAAAGAAAAAGAAAGAAAGACTTTATTTAAATGGTAATAAAATTCCAGCTCAATTTCTCGTAATCGGTTCTGCTAACGATGGAATTATACCCGTTGAAGATAAAAATGGTTGGACATTTGTTGATGATAAAACTTATCTTACTAAAACGGATAAATATTTCAAGTATGCAACATCATTTTTTGATGGCTTTAGTATAGTTGTAGATGATAATAAAATTGTAGTAATTGATAAAAATTTTAATTCTGTTGGTACAATTTTAGAAAGTAAGGATAAAATATCTTCATTGCTAATCCCAACAGCAGGTTTAATATCCCTTAGTTATTATGCAAATCGTCCATATATTGTAATTCGTAACAGTGGCAAACAGGGTATTTTGGGTATTAGAAAAAAATAAGAATAAAATTATTTAGAGAATTAACTATTAAAAAATCTTGTTTTTTTACAAAAATTTTGATTTTTTCATTATAAAATCTTTGATTTTTGTAGAGAAAACTTGATTTTTTTACTTTTGTAATACCAAAATCACTAAAAATATGAACATAGCAGCGTTAGTTTCCGGTGGAGTAGATAGCAGTGTATGCGTTCATCTGTTAAAAGAAGCAGGATTTGAACCAACTATTTTTTATATCCGTATTGGAATGGAAGATAAAAATGGATATATTGACTGTCCAAGTGAAGAAGATATAGAAATAACTACTTACATAGCAAAAAAGTATGGTTGTCGTATGGAGATAGTTTCTTTACAGGATGAATATTGGGAAAATGTAGTTAGCTATACAATAGAAGCTGTTCGCAGAGGTTTAACTCCAAATCCTGATATGATGTGTAATAAACTGATAAAATTTGGAGCTTTTGAACGCAAATGGGGAAAAGATTTTGATAAAATTGCGACAGGTCATTATGCAACTACTACCGAATTATCAGGGAAAACATGGCTTTCAACGGCTAAAGATAAAGTAAAAGACCAGACGTATTTTCTGGGACAAATAAATTATTTACAGATTTCACGATTGATGTTTCCTATAGGAAATCTTTTAAAAAGCGAAGTGAGAACAATAGCTCGTAATGCAAAGCTGCCGTCCGCTGAAAGAAAGGATTCTCAGGGAATATGTTTTCTTGGAAAAATCAATTATAATGACTTTATCAGGCGTTACTTGGGAGAGCAAAAAGGTAAAATAATAGAATTGGAAACAGGTAAAATATTAGGAGAACACAAAGGTTATTGGTTTCATACCATAGGACAAAGAAAAGGTTTGGGATTAAGTGGAGGTCCATGGTTTGTAGTAAAGAAAATGATGGATGAAAATATACTGTATGTATCTCATGGTTATGACCCTGCAACTCAGTACGGGAAAATTGTAAATCTGGGTGCATTTGAGTTTATCACGGAAGATGTTTGGGGAGATTTTATTGATGAAAAAGATATTTTATTTAAGATTCGTCACACTCCGGAGTTTATTAGAGGCAAACTTAAAAAGATTAATGATATTTACAGAATAGAATCTTCAAAACGAATTCAAGGCATAGCTGCAGGACAATTCGGTGTTATTTATGACAGTGACGGAAACCTTTGTTTGGGCAGTGGAATTATAATTGACTAATATTAAAATAAAAATCTGAAAGGTAAAAGAATATGCTCTATTATTCTTTCTATCGGAGAACGGGTTTTCCAAGCTTTGTAATTGAACGGTTGACAATTATCAAGCGAAATATCTATATGTTTTCTTAATAAATGTAAAACATCAGAGTTTGTCCCTATCAAAGCCAGTTCGTATTGATAACGGAATGAACGATAATCAAAATTTGCCGAAGAAATAGAAAACTCTTTATTATCTATCATTACACATTTTGCGTGCAAATTGCTTGGTGTGTAAAACTGCAAATTAACACCTTTTTCATGCAATAAGCCAAGATAATGACGTCTAATTATATCTACAGCATGAACATCTGAATGAAAAGGAGTAATAATAGTAACTTTTACACCTCGTTGAACAGCCTCTATCATTTTTTTTCTCAATACATATCCCGGTAGAAAATAAGGTGTTTCAATTACAATTTCTTTATTTGCTTTGTCAATCATACGTTCATAGCGAGTTTTAATTTTTTGTCTGTAAGGACTTGGTAAATCCTGTACAAAAGTCCAATTACCTATTGTAATATCTCTTTTACTGATATTTTTTCTAAAAGAATAGCGGTTATATGTGCGATAGCTTTCTTTGAAAGAACGAATGAGAACATTTATAATATCAATATTAGTAAGTTTTAAATTTAATTCTCGCCAAATTAATGAGTAAGCTGTTACATTTGAAGAACCAATATATGCTATTTTTCCATCAATAATTAGTAATTTTCTATGATTTCTGCAATGATTTTTAGATATATATCCTCTATCCCAAATCAATTTATGAAATATTCGCAAATCAACACCTGCTTCTGTCATTGGTAAAAAGAAGTGATCATTATCACCTGTCCCCCACGCATCAACTAAAATTTTTATTTTTACTTTCTCTTTAGCTTTTTGTATCAGAGCAGAGCGGAACTTTTCTCCCATTGAATCTTGTCCAAATCTATAAATTTCAAAATAAATAAACTCCTTTGCTGCTAAAATATCGTTTAAAGCGGCATCAAATAGTTGGTTATTATCATCAAACAAGAGAAACATAGTAATAATAATTTGAAAATTAAAAATATATTGAATTATTATTTTCTCTTAACTTTTTTTCAAGAATAAGTAAATCTTCCATTGTATCTATTCCGAATGAGTCATAATTAGTAGGATTAATATTTATTTTGTAGCCATTTTCTAACCATCGTAATTGTTCTAAAGATTCTGTCTGCTCCAAAACAGACACATTTAACTTTACAATATTATGTAGTACTTCAGGTTTATAAGCATATAAACCTATATGTTTATAATATATCCCTGCATCAAGACCTTCTTGTATGCTTTTATCTCTACAATAAGGTATTGGGCAGCGAGAAAAATACAATGCATTATCTTGACTTGCAACAACCTTTACAACATCTATAGACATCAACGTCTCAATATTTTCAATTTGTTTCATTAGAGTTGATATTTGTATTTCATGTTTTTGTTCAAAGTTTTTCAAGACAATATCTAATTGTTCTTTTTTAATAATCGGTTCATCTCCTTGCACATTTACAACGACATCATAAAAATTACCATTCAATTCTTCATTCTGTAGTACTTGTTCACAACGTTCTGTTCCATTTTTATGATATTTATAAGTCATTTGTGCCTCAAATCCTTTTGAAATTACTGTGTTATATATGCGTAAATCATCTGTTGCAACAATTATTTTAGTAAAAAGATTAGTATTTTTCACTGCTTCACATACCCAAATGATCATTTCTTTTCCACAAAGCTTTGCTAAAGGCTTACCTTCAAAACGAGTTGAACCATAACGTGACGGAATTATTGCAAGTGTTTTCATTATTTATCTGTATTAAAACAAGCCATGAAATTCAGCATTAACTTTTTCTATGATTTCATTCATATCTTCGGGACGATCTATATTTTTTTCATCCATATCTATTACTAATAATCTTCCTTTGTAACTATCCAGCCATTCTTCATATCTGTCATTCAACGAACCTATATAGTCCAAACGTATAGATGATTCATATTCTCTTCCTCTTTTTTGTATTTGTTTTACAAGAGTAGGGACGGATGCTTTAAGATAAATAATAAGGTCAGGAGAAGGAACAAAAGATGATAACAAATCAAAAATATCCATATACGTTTCATAATCTCTGGTAGTCATTAGCCCCATAGCGTATAAATTAGGAGCAAAAATATATGCATCTTCAAAAATAGTTCTGTCTTGAATAATGTTCTCATGCAGTTTTTTTGCCTCAACTAAATGACGAAAACGAGAGTTAAGAAAATAAATTTGTAAATTAAATGACCATCTTCTCATATCGTTATAAAAGTTTTCAATATAAGGATTAGCTTCCATTTTCTCATAAATTGGAGACCATTTAAAATGTTTAGCTAAAAGACTTGTGAGTGTTGTTTTTCCACTACCTATATTCCCTGCTATTGCTATGTGCATATCTGTTATACTGTTTTTATTTCAAAATTGGACAAAATAATTATTAGTCAATATGGATTGCAAAAGTATAAAACTTCGTAAAACAAAACAAATGTTCCATAAAAAGTTTATTGTTTTTTATTCTTTAAATAATCATAAATAAGATAAATTGTAATAAAAATCCACATACATAAAGTCAATATCATAGATAGTATTAAATCCAGACGAGAATAATAAAGGCGTATAGTATGATTCCCTGATGGAATTTGGAGAGCGATTAATGAAGTATTCATTGTCATTATTGGTAATTCATTGCCATTTTCCATTGTTGCATGCCAACCTGAATAATTATTTTGACAAACAATCAATGGTCTTTCCTCTTGCGAACAAGTATTAATAACAATATGTTTTGGAGAAAATTCCAAAATACTTATTTGTGGATAAGACATGTTTGAATATGATTTTACCAAATTTCTATTAGAAGTATAAACAGTATCAGTATTGAAACATATTGGATTGGCAGAATATATAATTTCTTTTGGAAAAAAGACGACAGAAGACAAAATTAATTCTTGTTTTTTTGTTTCAAAAGGTTGTAACATATATTGATATGCTTTGAGTGAAAAAGGATTATAACTGCTACTCTCTATTTCATTGCTCATCATTCCAAGATTTCTCCATAGATGAACAAAATGATGTTTATGATAAATGTCTGTACAGGTTGTTACTTTTTGAGGAATTGTGTAGTCTTTAGGCAAATTTGAAAACATTTCTGCTAATTGTTTATTTGTGAAATTTTTAGTAAAGCCTGTGTATTGCATACATATCCATGTATTTATAAGCATTTCCACACAAATAATAATTACTATCACATTTACTCTTCTCTTTTTTGCATTGCATTTCTCATACTTATCAAATCCATTAACAACCAAAAGCAAAAGAGAAATGACTAAAAATATACGAAAAAACGAAGGCAATCTAATAAAATTAAAAAAAGGAATAGTATAAAAAGCTAAACGATGTACAGGTAGAGCATTGCCAAAAGCAACCAAACCACAGAAAATACCCCAAAAAATCAATATTTTCATAACATTGTTTTTCACCTTTCTGATTCCAATTACAGCGAAAATCAAAGGTATAATACCAATAAATATATTCCCCATAGAAATATCAGTATGTGTTAATTCACTGTTAATACAGGTAATATAAGGAAAGATAAGTGAAATAAGACTTTGCCATGTAAATGAAACCCCTTGTGCTACCTGATCATATTGTAATGCTGAACCTCGAAAAATGTAAGATGATGCTTGAATTATAGATATTAAATATGGTAAAACAAGAATAATACAAGCCAAAATACTGATAAATCCATATACAAACAAACATTTCAGGTAATTCTGCTCTTTTCTTTTAAGAATGATATAATGTATAATAATAAAAAGTAGAAGAACGGGTAAAACAAAAATGTATCCGGGATAAGAACCTGTAAAAAGTAAAGCTCCAAAAATTGATGTAAGTAAAGATGTTTTAAGATTTGGTGTTTCAAGAAGAGAAATAAAATAATGCAACAAGTATGGCAACCATGCTAAACCTATAATCCATGTGAAATGTTGGGCATTTGATACAACAACACCGGATGTCATATAACAAACTGCTGCTATAAATGCTGCTTTTTCGCTCTTTGTGAAATGTTTACAAAAAATAAAGAAACCATAACCTGCAATAAAGCCATAAAAAATTGACTCTACTCCCCACAAAAAGGGACTATATTTACCAAAGACAGCAAAAATATATAATGGTAAATAAAATATATTGGCATCAATATGTTCAGGTGATCCCATTGATTGATATGGATTCCATAGAGGGAAAATACCGTTATGCAATGCTTCAAAAATAAAATAGCGTTTAGGAACAGTCATATCTGCATAATCAAACAGTGGAGCGTAAATTAGTGACCAAAAAAAAGCTCCACAACTCATAGCAATGAGCAGGAAAATATATTTGTTTTGCTTTATGTATTTAATCATTTATGAAAAATCTTATTAAATATGCAAAACAAAAATAAATAAAAGTTTGAATTGTTAAATTTATGTATGTATATATATTTGCGTTGGTTATAATAAGTGCTTTATATTTGGATAAAAATTTTGATTTTTCTTTACCAAAGTCAAGATTTTTTAAGGTAAAAACAAAGAAAATATTTACAAATTTATAATGTATTATTTGCAAAATTAACTTTTGTAATTTATTGTTTTCAATACTGTATTTACAAGGTAATATAAGGTAATATTTTGGCGAAAGTGCTGTCGTCAAAAAGATAAATAGCCTGTAATTCTTCCAAAGAATGGAAGTTTCCTTCAGTGATTCTGTATTTTACTATTGCTTTTGCCAAATAATAATCTATATAAGGGTGGTGATTTAACTCTTTAATGCTTGCAGTATTTATGTTCAACTTTTGAATTTGCGATGTGTCTATTGTTATTTGTGGTAATAGTAATTCATACAGTTCTTTAGTCATTCCGTACACTTCTTTTATCTGTTCAACTGAACGAAAACCGCCAAGCAATATTCTATATTTGTAAATTCTTCGTGCGTACGATTGTCCAACACCTTTTAATACCTGTAAATCCAAAGTATCAGCCGTATTCAATTCTATTAAAGGTGTAGGGCGTTTTGTTTGTATATTGTAAAAAGTGCGATTGTGATGAGATATACTATCAGGCTGTTTTGAATGAGTTAGAGATTGATTTAAAACAAAATTATTATCTGTTGTTGAAGAAGTAGCATTAAGATTCAAAGCAAATATACTTAATGTTACACTTATTATTAAACACAAGATGATAATTACTATACGTTTTCTGTTTTTCACTTGTTATTTATCAAAAAAAGTTTTAATTGCTGCATTTAATTGTTCTCCATGCAGATTTTTATTTAAGACATTTCCTTCTTCGTCACAGATTAAATTAAATGGTATATACTCTATTCCATATCTTTCGCTTAACGTTTGTCCGTCTCCTATGAGAGATAACCATGGGAATGGATTTCTTTCCAAATAACTATTCCATTCTTTTGGATTTCTATCCATAGAAATGCTTACTATTTCCAATCCCTTTGACTTATATTTAGCATATAGTTCTTTTAAGTGAGGAATTTCTGCTTTGCATGGCTTACACCACGAAGCCCAAAAATCTACTAATATGTATTTTCCTTTGATGTCTCTTTCCGAATATACTTTTCCGTCTTTATCAGATGCAGTAAAAACTAAACGTGTTGCTGTTATTTTAGCAAGTTGAAGGTTTTTTAATACATCACAAAAAGTATTTTTCCATTGATTCTTTGATTGACTTTCCAAACATAGTTCATTACAATAAGCTAACAATGGATTTTCCGTTTCTTCCTGCATATTTTTTACTAATATGGAAAGTAACATATAAGATATTTCTGCATTAGGATATTCATCTATATATTTTTTGAAAGCCTTTTGCAAATTAGCATACGAAGAATTGAGATTTGCTCCACGTTGTTGCATATTTTTAGACTCTGTTTGCAAAACATGCCACAGCTCATTAAAATATTCACATTGTTTTGTCCCACTGTATGTAATCGTTTTATTATTATCTTCAGGAATGTTGATAGTTATAGTCCTGCCTTTTTCAAGTACTACAGGAAGAGAAGTTCCATTGCGACGTTCATTATCATAAATAAAAAGCATGCAATCTTTTCTCCCATCAAGATATTGTACATTATCAAGAGTTATTTCTATTCTTCCGTTTTTATAGTCTCCTTTATAAAGAACATTTACGGCATCTCCTTCATTTTGTTGAGGAGTTATGTAACGTAATTCCATATTTCCTTCTTTTATAGGAGCAACATTTACCATAAGTTTTGCTTTGTTTCCTACGCAGGAAATCAACATAAATATAATAGAAATTAAAATTCCTGTAACTAAAAATAAATTTTTTTTCATTTGTTTATTTCATATTTTTTGTTCTTCGTATTTCGGTTATTTTGCTTTTAGCTATACGAATCATATCAAGCAATGGTTTCCCTGCAGGGCAAGTATATAAACAACAACCACATTCTATACAATCCATAGCACATTCCTTTTCTGCCTCTTCCCATCTATCTGCTTTTGACAGATTAAATAAATATATAGGTTCTAAACCCATTGGACATGCTGAAACACATTTGCCGCAACGTAAACAATTTGTTTCTTTTTTACGATGTGTTTCTGCTTTGCTCATAATTAAAATTGAAGATGTTGTTTTGGTTGTTGGAGCATTAAGAGAGCTTATAGCTTTACCCATCATAGGACCTCCACAAACAAGTTTTCCATAATCCGATGGTAATCCTCCGCAATAATCAATTATTTCGCTTAAAACCGTTCCTGTTCTTACTTGAATGTTTCTTTGATTTAGCAATGTTTTTCCGGTTATTGTAAGAACATTATCAATTAAAGGACGATTTTTTTGTACAGCATAATAAATAGCAATAGCAGTTGAGATGTTATTCACAACACAACCTACTTCTATTGGCAATTTACCACTTGGTACTTCTCTTTTTGTTAAAGCATAAATTAATTGTTTTTCTGCACCTTGCGGATATTTTGTTTTCAAAGGAATTATTTCTATACCATTATATCTTTTAACAATTTCTTTCATGCGGCTGATAGCTGCAGGTTTGTTTTTTTCTATTCCGACTTTTGCAACGTTTACTCCTAATACTTTCATCATAATAGTAATTCCAACAACAGCCTCTTCTGTCTGTTCAAGCATAACTCTATTATCACTTGTCAAATAAGGTTCACATTCAACAGCATTTATAATCAAATAATCAGCCTTTTTGCCTTCAGGCAACATATATTTAATATGTGTAGGAAATGCTGCTCCACCCAATCCTACAATACCTCTGTCCTTGATTTTTTCAATTATTTCTTGTGAATTTAATTGACAATCTTTAATTAAATCATCTGTTGTATCTATGTTTTCTTCCCATTCATCATTTTTATCAACATCAATATAAAATGCCGGACGTTTATATCCGTTAATATCAATAGCATTATCAATTTTAGTTATTGTTCCTGCAAAAGGAGAATGAGTGTTTGCACATATAAATGCTTCAGCTTTTGCAAGCAAAGTTCCAACCTTAACTTTTTGTCCTTTTTCTGCTACAGGTACTGCCGGAGTGCCCAAATGTTGAGAAACAAACACTATAGCTTTTTCAGGCAACGGTATTTTTTCTATTTTACAATCTTTTGCCAGCTTGTTTTCTTCAGGGTGAATTCCACCTAAACGAAATGTATTCATTATGTATAATTTGTTATTATGTCCTGTAATTAAACAGATGTTATTATATCAAGATTATCTTTTTCTTATGTTTTATGACGGCAAAAATACATTTTTTTTGACAAAAATAACTTTTTAGTTCAGTAAAAATTTATAGAGAAAGGCTTATATCATAAATAAAAAAAATTAAAATATGGATCTTTTTAGAATTTTATCAAGAAATAATTCGGAATAACCTTGTTTTAAGAAAATAAAATCAAGTTTTATTGATTTAATTTCTTACTATTTTTCTATTTTTGCTTTTCCTATATCATTGCTAAAACAAAGATTTATGATAAAAAATTTTTTAAGCTTCATTGCCGATAATAGCTTATTTACAAAAGAAAATAAACTTTTAGTTGCTGTAAGTGGAGGGATTGATTCGATAGTCCTTTGTAATTTGTTACTCAAATGCGGTTATGACTTTGCTATAGCACATTGCAATTTTCATCTTCGCAATGAAGAGTCAAACAGAGATGCAGAGTTTGTTAGACAATATGCGAAAAAAAATGGTATCAAAGACTTTTTTTCAAAAGATTTTGACACTTTTTATTATATGGAAAAAGAAAAAAAATCATTGGAAATGGCTGCAAGAGAACAACGTTATCAATGGTTTGAAGAGCTTTTGGATGAAAAAAAATACGATTACTTGCTTACCGGACATCATGGTGATGATTCCGCCGAAACAATTTTTATAAATATTTTGCGAGGTACGGGTATTGCAGGATTACATGGTATTTTACCTAAATCCAATCGCATTTGTCGTCCTCTTTTATTTGCTTCCCGCAAAGACATAGAGTCTTATGCTAAAAAAAACAACATAGAACATATTTACGATTCAAGCAACTCTTCTAATAAGATAATAAGAAATCGAATAAGAAATGAAGTTTTTCCTGTTTTCCGTGATATTTCTCCAAATTTTGACAGTATTATTCGCAGAGAAATAGAGCGTTTTCGTCAAACAGAAATGGTCTTTCGTGAAGTTATAGACCAAATAAAAGGCAAAATAATAGAACAGGAAGATCTTTTAACAAAAATTTCCATTGCCAAACTGAAAGAATTGCGACCGTTAAAGATTTTTCTTTTTGAAATTTTTGCCGAATATGGCTTTAATGAAGCTACAATTAACGCAATAGAAGAAAGTCTTTTTGAGGAAGTATCGGGGAAACAGTTCCTTTCGGATAAGTTTAGAGCAATCAGAGACAGACAATATATAATAATAAACAAAATAAATGAGGCAGAAAACAAACCTGATAAATATTTAATAAGTTCGGATGTTACCAAAATGAAAGAACCATTGCCTCTAAATATGGAAATTTTGCGGGATTTAAAATTTATTTCTATTCCAACAGATAAAAAAATAGCAATGGTAGATTTTGATTTGTTAGAATTTCCTTTGATTTTACGCAAGTGGGAAAAAGGAGACAGTTTTATACCTTTCGGATCGTCAAAGACAAAAAAATTAAGTGATTTCTTTACAAATCTTAAATACTCTCTTTGGGATAAGGAAAATCAATGGTTGTTATGCAGTGGAGATAACAGAATTATTTGGATTGTCGGCAAACGGTTGGATGAAAGATTTAAGATAACAGAGCAAACAAAAACAATTTACAGAATAGATGCACTATAAACATTATTTCTCATTATCTTTTAACACCTTAAAAGATGTTTATTAAAAAAATACTTATTTTTGCCACCGCAAATTTTAAGATTTATGGCTAATAATTTAGTAATTGTTGAGTCGCCTGCCAAGGCTAAAACAATAGAAAAATATCTTGGAAAAGACTTCCACGTTGTATCTTCCTTTGGACATATTAGAGATTTGGACAAAAAAAATATGGGTATTAAGGTAGAAAATGATTTTGAACCTGTATACATTATATCTGATGATAAGAAAAAAGTTGTTGCAAATCTTAAATCTGAAGTTAAGAAAGCTGATACGGTGTGGTTGGCTTCCGATGATGATAGAGAGGGAGAAGCCATAGCATGGCATTTATTTGAAGTTTTAGGGTTAAGGAACAAAGATACTAAACGAATAGTATTCAATGAAATAACCAAGAAAGCAATACTTGATGCAATAGCAAATCCAAGAGAAATAGACCAAAACCTTGTTAATGCTCAACAGGCACGTAGAATATTAGACAGAATTGTTGGTTTTGAAATATCTCCCGTACTTTGGACAAAGGTAAAAGGAGGTTTATCTGCCGGACGAGTTCAATCTGTTGCAGTAAGATTGGTTTGCGAGAGAGAAGAAGAAATTAAAAATTTCGTATCAAAAGACAGTTATAATGTAAAAGGTATATTCAATACGGAACATTCCAAAACACCGATAGCCGCAAATCTTAACAAAAACTTTAATGTCAAAGAAGAAGCTGTCGGTTTTCTCAATCATTTAATAAACGCAACATTCACTGTTGCCAATACTAATAAAAAACCTTCAAAAAGAGCTCCGCAGCCTCCATTTACTACTTCAACATTACAGCAGGAAGCTTTTCGCAAACTTGGAATGAGTGTGGAAAGAACAATGTTGGTAGCACAACAACTCTATGAAGCAGGATTGATTACTTATATGAGAACCGATTCTGTTAATCTGTCTGATTACGCTGTCTTTGCTGCTAAAGAGTTTATAGAAAAAGAATACGGCAGCAAATATTCAAAAATAAGACATTATAAAACCAAAACAAAGGGAGCACAAGAAGCACACGAAGCTATTCGCCCTACCGATTTATCCCGAAAAACACTTCCCGATAACATTTTAAATAATAAGCTTTATGAACTTATTTGGAAAAGAACAGTTGCTTCTCAAATGGCAGACGCCGAGATAGAAATAACAACTATAGACATTGCTGTATCTCAACGAGAGGAAATGTTCGTTGCGAAAGGCGAAGTAATAATATTTGACGGCTATTTGAAATTATATTCCGAAAGCGTTGAAAAAGATGAACAAAATGTTGAGGATGAGGAAAATCTTTCTTTGCCTGCTGTTAAAAAGAATGAAGAGATGTATCTTGTTAATGCTGTTTCCAAACAAACATTTACAGCTCAGCCAACAAGATATAACGAAGCAATGCTCGTTCATAAATTAGAAGAACTTGGAATAGGCAGACCTTCAACTTATGCACCGATAATCTCTACCATACAAAAAAGAAACTACGTCATCAAAGGACAAAATACGGGAAAAACCCGACAAGTCAGTATCATAAAGCTTGAAAAGGGAACAATCAAAGAAACATCAGTAAAAGAAAATTACGCATCTGAAAAAAATAAATTACTTCCAACAGATATTGGCGAGGTTGTTAATAAATTTCTTTGCAGGTTCTTCATCAATATTATGGATTACAACTTTACTGCCAACGCAGAGAAAGAACTTGATACCATAGCGGAAGGGAAATTAAAATGGCAAAAAATGCTGGAAACTTTTTACACCCCATTTCATAATGAAGTCGTAGAAACGAGTAAAACTGCCAAAAGAGAAAAAGCCGAACGATTGCTCGGCAAAGACCCCAAAACAGGCAAAAATGTATTTGCAAAAATAGGACGTTTCGGTGCTATGATACAAATTGGCGAAGTTGGCGAAGAAGAAAAACCTGTTTTTGCTTCTTTGCAAAGCAATCAAAGCATTTCAACCATTACTCTTGAAGAGGCTCTTTCCCTCTTTGCTTTGCCTCGAAATCTTGGTAAATATGAAAATGAAGATATTATCGTTTCAACAGGGCGTTTTGGTGCGTATGTTAAATTCGGCAACAAACTTAATGTATCTCTTCCAAAAAACAAAGATCCATACGCAATCAATTTGGACGAGAGTATAGAGTTAATCAAAGCCAAACAGAAAAGCGAAGCACAAAAACAGGAAATAATGAAGCACTTACCCAAAACATTAGGACGTATTGACGACAAAGATGTTGTCTTAAATCATGGACGCTTTGGGGCATACGTTACTTGGAACGGGAAAAACTATAAAGTGGCTCGCAAAGACGATTTCCTTTCCCTGACTTTTGAGGAAGCAAAAGCCATAATCAAGTCTTCAAAGAGTAAAAAATAAATCATACATATAAAAAAAGAGGCTGTTCATCAAAAAAACAACCTCAAAATTCTAATAACAGTTGGAATCCATTTACATTTTCATATCAATCCTGCTTCATTCTCATAAGATGAAATTCCAAGCCTTTTTATTTGTCTGTCGTTAATTTACGACACCGAGTTTAATGTCCGACCAGAGAGAGTATTCGCCCTTGAAATTGTAGTAACGCATTACGTACCAGACCTTTTGAGCGGTGAAGGTGGTGTCATAAACGATGCG
>JAISUE010000032.1 GCA_031272245.1 Bacteroidales bacterium | reverse complement strand
AATTCCTCTTCGACAGGATATTGCTTAATGGTTTCAAGCACAAGCATATCGGCAAAGGGACGATAGACTTCCATAACGTCATCTGCCAGACAGTAAGCGTTATAGCGATTCTTGTGATGCAAATGTCAAGGTAGCAATCTGGTATTCTATTGCATGCTATGATACTTCTGATTTGATAGTAGGATTATTGATTTTGGAAAGCAAGTGAGCGGTGAAGATGCAGTTGTAGCTTTCTTGTATGCAGACCGTGATTGTAATGTTACGGGAACATACTATGGCAATGAGGGTTCTACAAACTATACTCTTCTACTCAAAGAAGGTTGGAATGAAGCAATAGCAACCACAACCCCTCAATCCGGTTTCCAATGGATTATGTATTATTATGGTTCTAATAATACAGGAAAAACTTCTGCACAAAGACAGGAAACAAAAGGTTTTTGGAAGTAATATTAACAAATCAAATCAAAAGCCCGACAGATTAAAATTTCTGTCGGGCTTTTTGTGATTATTCCGTATGTTTAATTCAAAGAATGCCAAATCAAATCCTTTAATTCTTTTATGCCCTTTCCCGAAACTGACGAAATAAAAATACATTTCATATCTTTTGGCAAATGTTCTTTCATTTGCTCAATCATAATTTCGTCAAGCATATCGCATTTGGTAATTGCAAGAATACGGTCTTTTGCCATAAGTTCAGGATTATAAGTTTGCAATTCATTGAGAAGAATTTTGCAGTCTTTTTTTATATCATCGCTGTCGCAAGGTATCATAAAAAGCAACAGAGAATTTCGTTCTATATGTCGCAAAAAACGTATTCCCAAACCTTTTCCTTCCGATGCTCCTTCAATTATTCCCGGAATATCTGCCATTATAAACGATTGATTATCTCTGTAACGGACAATGCCAAGATTTGGAACAAGGGTAGTGAAAGGGTAGTTGGCTATTTCGGGTTTTGCAGCAGAAACAACACTTAAAAGTGTACTTTTCCCCGCATTTGGAAATCCAACCAAGCCAACATCTGCAAGTATTTTTAATTCTATTATTTTCCAAGCCTCAATGCCGTCTTCGCCCGGTTGAGCATAACGGGGAGTTTGGTTTGTTGAAGATTTGAAATAATCATTACCTTTTCCACCGCGTCCGCCTGAGGCAATTATTATTTCCTGTCCGTCTTCTACTATTTCACCGTCAGTTTCACCCGTTTCAAAGTCTTTACAAACCGTTCCAAGAGGGACTTCTACAATAATATCTTCGCCATTTTTACCGTGTAATCTGTTTTTACCGCCATTTTCACCGTTTTCAGCAATGATATGTTTTGTGTATTTAAGATGAAGTAAAGTCCAAAGTTGTTTGTTTCCTTTTAATATAATATGTCCTCCACGACCGCCATCGCCACCGTCAGGACCGCCTTTTGCATTGCCACGAGTACGAAGAAGATGTGCCGAACCGGCACCACCTTTTCCTGAGCGGCAACATATTTTTACATAATCAACAAAGTTTGATGTCATAAATTATGGATTATTAACGAGCGTTTATGATTTACGTAAAGCCTCATCAATGGTATTACAGAGATTATCAAAAACTATATCTACATTTTGTTCCGCATCAACACAGTAATATTTGTTTTTGTTTTGGTAATATGTGCGTATTTTACCTGCACTGTTTTCAAAGTTTTCCAATCTGTGAATAATTACATCAGGGTCGCGGTCATAAACTCTGCGCTTCTCTGTTTTGTTTCTGTCATTTAATCTCTTTACACATTTAATCGGATTGGCTTTTAATTCAATCATGCAGGTAACCGAAGAATGAACTCTGTCCAAAATTCCATCCATGATATAAGCTTGAACATAAGAACTTGGATAACCTTTAAAAATAAAGCCCTTTGCATTTTGATTTTTCTGTATCTTGCGTTCTATGAGACGGATTGCTATTTCATCTGGAACATTGTCCCCTGCTTCAACGTAAGGCTGACATATCTTACCCACATCTGTCTGTTTTTCTATTTCCTCACGTATTATTGCACCGGTTGAAACATAAACCAGATCATATTTTTCCGCTAACATTTTCGCCTGAGTACCTTTTCCTGCACCCGGCGCCCCATAAAGTAAGATATTTCTGTATGCAAGCTGTAAAGTTTCTTCTATTGTGTCTGTCAATCTTTCAAATACTTCATCAACACTGCCTGTTCCATCAACAGCACAATAAATACCTTTTGTTCTGTAAAAATCTGCAACGGGTAAAGTCTTATTATAATATTCATTAAAACGGTTACGAATTACAGCCTCATTGTCATCACTGCGATTTTCTGTTTTTGCTCTTTCAAGCATTCTGCGTATCAGTTCTTCTTTGGGAACTTCAAGTGAAAGCATACACAAAAGATGTCTGTTAAGTCTTCGTAACATGCCTTCCAAAATATATGCTTGCACAACTGTTCTTGGAAAACCGTCAAAAAGAATCCCGCCTGTAGTGCTGCTTTGCTCATCTTTCTCTATAATTTTTTCAATTATCTGAACAATAAGCTCATCAGAAACCAGTCCGCCTCTGTTTATTATGTCCTTAGCCTGCAATCCAAGTTCTGTTCCTGCGGCTATTTCCTGTCGGAGAATATCGCCTGTTGCAATGTAAGTCAAATGATACTTGTCTATGAGCATCTTTGATTGTGTTCCTTTTCCTGCTCCCGGCGCTCCAAATAATGCAATATTAAGCATGGCTTATTTTTTTATATATTACCAAGCGAACAACGGACGGCTACTCATCATATCGTTAACATTTTTCGCAGTTTTCTCAATAAGAGTTTCATTGTTTATATCACTAAGTATATTGTCTATCATTTCAACAACAATAGACATGTCATTTTCTTTTAATCCACGTGTTGTAATTGCAGGCGTGCCAACACGAATACCTGAAGTTTGGAAAGGAGAACGAGAATCAAAAGGAACCATATTTTTATTGATTGTAATATCCGCTTTAACTAAAGTATTTTCTGCCTGTTTTCCTGTAAGTTCAGGAAACTTAGTTCTTAAATCAATAAGCATAAGATGGTTATCTGTTCCACCAGATATAACTTTATATCCTTTATCTACAAAAGCTTGTGCCATTGCTTGAGCATTTTTCTTTACTTGTATAATATATTGTGTATAATCTTCAGTTAATGCTTCACCAAATGCTACTGCTTTAGCTGCAATAACATGTTCTAATGGTCCTCCTTGACAACCTGGAAAAACAGCAGAATCAAGTACTGCAGACATCTTTTTTATTTCACCTTTAGGTGTCATTTTACCATAAGGATTATCAAAATCCTTCCCCATTAAAATAAGTCCTCCACGTGGTCCTCTAAGTGTTTTATGAGTTGTAGTTGTTACTATGTGACAATATTTAACAGCATCATTTAAAATCCCTTTTGCAATCAAACCTGAAGGGTGAGAAATATCACCCATAAGTATTGCTCCTATAGAATCAGCTATTTTTCTCATTCTGTCCCAATCCCAATCTCTGGAATAAGCTGATGCACCTCCTATAATAAGTTTTGGAGAATATTTTATTGCTATTTCTTCCATTTTGTCGTAATTTAGCCTTCCGGTTTCTTCATCAACACCGTAAGATACTTGATGATAATAAGTTCCGGATATATTAACAGGTGAACCATGTGATAAATGCCCGCCATGATTAAGATCAAGTCCCATAAATGTATCACCAGGTTGAAGGCAAGCAAAAAATACAGCCATATTAGCTTGTGCGCCGGAATGAGGTTGAACGTTTGCCCATTCTGCATGGAAGAGAGCTTTTGCTCTATCAATAGCAAGTTGTTCACTCATATCTACTATTTGACAGCCACCATAATAACGCTTTCCCGGATAACCTTCTGCGTACTTGTTAGTCATTACACTACCCATTGCTTCCATAACTTGATCTGAAACAAAATTTTCAGATGCAATTAACTCTATACCTTGAGTTTGTCTTATTTTTTCCCTGTTAATTAGGTCAAAAATCTGTGTATCTCTTGTCATATTTTTATTATTTAAATCTAAATTTTTTTATTTTTTGAAGTTACAAAGTTACAATTTTTTTAAACATATAGTTATATTTTTAATATTGCTAAAAAATAACTGTCTGTGTTCCAATTTTGTTACTATTATTAAACGTTATTTATTCTTAAAATAATAACTTTACTTTATCTATTATTTTTATTTTACTCTATTAAAACTTTATTTTATTCAAATAAAACTTTGTTTTACTCATCTTTTTCTTTGTTTTTTTCAAAAATGTTATTAACAGTAGTTTTAATGTACAACTTTTCCATAAATAACAATATTATTTTATCTCAACAAGTTTATATTTTTGATTTCCCATTCCAAGTTTCTCAGCATAATTTACTTGTCCAATACCGCTAACACCATTTTCTTTTAAAAAGGCATCTTCACAATGATGACCCATAGAAACTAAATCATGCGATGCTTTTTCTATTGCAACAATATCTGTTGAAACCAATATACCTATGTCTTGAGTAAAAGGTAATGGTGCTCTTGCACTGCAATCACAAGAAGCAGAAATATTAGCCAATATATTTATATAGACCATAGGCTTTTCTTTTTGAAATACATAAGCATATTCTACAAGTCGTTCAAGAAATACATTCTCAGCAAGTTTTTTTCTATCAGGAGAAATAAGTTTTAAAGGACATTCTGCAATACATTTAGCACAACCTAAACATTTTTCTTTGTCAATAGTTGCCTTTCCATTTATAATTGATATAGCATTAGCCGGACAATTCTGAACACATGCCGCACAACCTATACAATTTGCTATATCATTAATAATTGGAACATCTGTTGCATGTTGTGCCATCTTGCCACCCGGAGAAGCAAATCCCATTGCCAGATTTTTTATTGCGCCTCCAAAACCGGCAGAACCGTGTCCTTTAAAATGAGAAATAATAATATAATTATCATAATTTAAAAAATGTCTTCCTACCTTTACTCTTTTGTAATGTTTAAGATTAAACATTCTTACATCAATATCTTTTTCTCCATCAGAATCCAAAATATCAATAGGAGCATAAGTAAAACCATGCTCCTTTGCAAGTTGTATATGACTTTCTGTAAAACGCCTTTTGCCGACATATAAAACATTTGTTTCTACAAAATATCCATTCACTTTTTCTATCAATAATCTATAAAGTTCCGGATTTATAAAATTTCTATTTCCATCTTCACCAAAATGCACCTTTACACCTGTTTTTCCTGTTAGATGAATATCAAGTTTTTCATACAGTTTTAATAAACTTTCAGGAGTTATCTCTTTAGTAAAATAAACAACTGGTAACTTATCCTGAGCTACAACCGAAACAGTACATAAAATAGCCATAAGGCTAACAATAATCTTTTTAAATGTAATCATATTATTTTATATTATATTATTTTGATAAATTATTTTTGTTGCAAATATATAAAAAATAATTCCATAAAGGTTCATCAGGTACATTAGCAATAATATCTATTTGTTTTTTACTTACAGGATGAAGAAAAGATAGTTTTCTAGCATGAAGTGAAATAGAAGTAATACGATTAGAACGACCAAAACCATATTTCAAATCTCCACGTATTGGACATCCTATAGCAGCAAGCTGAACTCTTATTTGATGATGACGTCCTGTTTTAAGATTTATTTCAAGTAAATTATAAAAGTCGCTTTTTGCTAAAAGATAATAATCAAGTTCTGCATATTGTCCTTCTTTTGTATCATTAGTTATGTAAGATTTATTTTGTCGTTCATTTCGTATCAAATAGTTTTGAAGTGTTCCTCTTTCTTTTGGGGGAGCGTTACGTGTAATAGCCCAATATGTTTTTTCTATTTGTCTTTCCTTTATTTGATTATTCAAACGCGAAAGCGCCTTATCTGTTTTAGCAAAAATCACTGCTCCGCTTACAGGTCTGTCTAATCTATGTACAACACCACAAAAAACATTGCCCGATTTGTTGTATTTGTGTTTTAAATAGTTCTTCACTAAATTTACCAAGGGCTCATCGCCTGTCTTATCTCCTTGAACAATTTGAGAAGAAAGCTTATTAATTACAATTATATGATTATCCTCATAAATGATTTGTTTTTCTATGTTCTGCAGCATCGTTTATAAATCATTGTTGTGTTGCTAAAGGCAAGGTAGCAAGTACAGATAAAGATCCTCTAACTTTATCTTCCAACTCTACATGAACATCGCAATCAAGAGGAATAAATAAATCTACACGAGAACCAAACTTGATAAATCCTAATTCATCTCCCTGTTTTACCATTTGACCTTCGTGAGCATAGCAAACAATTCGCCGAGCTAATGCTCCGGCAATCTGCCTAATAACAATACGTTTGCCTTCCAATGTTTCAACACAAACAGTAGTTCTTTCATTCAATGTAGAAGATTTGGGATGTTTTGCTATGAAATATCTGCCGGCATGATAATTTGCATACACAACTTTTCCACTAACAGGGTAACGATTTACATGTACATTACTTGGAGACATAAAGGTTGAAATTTGAATACATTCTGAATTTAATACTTCTGATTCAAAAGTTTGTTCAACAACAACTATTTTACCATCTGCTGCAGCAATAATTTGACTCTCATTATGTATCATTTCTCGCTTTGGAATACGAAAAAAACGTATAATTATCCAAGATGTAATTGCTGTAATACCTATTCCAGCCCATGCAAAACCATTCCACACTTCCATATAGTTGACAATATAAGCAATAATTGCCAACGCAATAACTGCTGTTATAATGCATATTTTGTATCCCTCTCTATGAATATACATAGTTATTATACTTTTTGTTAATAAATATTTTAAAATTTAAGAAGGCAAAAGTAACATTTTTAATTTTATCCTTAAAATAAAAACAAAAATCGCTGAAAAATATTCTTATTCTTTTGCTTTTTAAGTAGAAAAGTAGCATAATTTTTTTTTGATACATATACTATTGCATACTTATCAAGTACAATGAATAAAAGGTTAGTTTTCTTTATTAAAACAATAATACATAGATTTAGAACTTTACATAATTATTACATCATTCTTATTTTATCAACAAATTTATTGTTGTAATGATGTAAATTTACAAAAAATATATACTTTTGCTAAATGAAATTAAAAGAATTTATTGATAATCATTTCTCCCCAAAACAACAGCAATTGCTAAAAGATATAAGTTTATTCGTGCTTGCTACTCTTATTTTTCATTTTTTGTATTGGCATACAGATATGAACAGTTGGCTTTTCGGTTGTTTTACCTATAATGTATTTGAATTTTTCACTAATATTGCTTTTAATGTATCAAAATGGATTATAAGTTGGCTGTTTTCTACTGATTTTACTTTTGCTGACAAAACATTATATTTTTATAATGATGCAATAAATGGCACAAAACATTTTTTTGCTTCAATGACTATTATTCACGATTGTTCAGGGATAAAGCAAATAATGCAAGTCTTCATTTTTATGCTTTTTGTTTCAGGTAAAATATTGAAGAAATTTATATATTGGCTTTGCTGTTCTGTTGTTATTTTGTTATTAAACATTATAAGAATAGTACTTCTTACCGGTGTTTTGGTTTGGAATCCTTCATATTTTCAACCAATTCATGATTGGATTGGGCGACCTTTTATGTATGTATTCATATTTTTAATGTGGGTTGTATGGATAGAATGCTTTGCGTATCCGAAAAAGGTAGAAAAAGAAAAAAATAAAAATGTTTATAATGTCTCTTAATTTACTATAACGTTATTTATAATTTAATACCTTTGCAAATTATAATTTATAATTTATTGGTTATTCTGTATGAAAATAGCTGTTGTTGGTGCGACAGGTTTAGTTGGTCGTATGATGTTAAAAGTTTTGGAAGAGAGAGGCTTTAGTAATTGTGATATAATAGCTGTTGCTTCCGAACAAAGTATAGGTAAAAAACTACCTTTTGCAGGTAAAAATCTTATTGTTTCAAAAATTGATGATGCAATAAACAACAAATGTGATTTTGCTATCTTTTCTGCAGGTGCTAATGTTTCTAAAGTTTACGCCCCACTTTTTGCTAAACAAGGGACAATAGTTATAGATAACTCTTCTGCGTGGAGAATGAATCCGGATATTCCTTTAATTGTCCCTGAAATAAATGGTTCAAGTATAACACAAGAACATAAAATTATTGCAAATCCAAACTGCTCAACTATTCAAATGGTTATGGCTCTTTATCCGCTTCACTGTAAATATACAGTAAAAAGGATTGTTATTTCCACATATCAAAGTGTAACAGGCACAGGAATGAAAGCAAAACGTCAACTGGAAGAAGAAGAAAAAGGTAATAAATCGTTAGAAATGGCGTATCCAAATCCTATTTATCGTAATCTGTTTCCACACGGAGGAAATTTTCTTTCAAATGGTTATACTACAGAAGAAGAAAAATTAGTAAACGAAACACAAAAAATCTTTGGAAATAATAAAATAAATGTAACAGCAACTGTTGTTCGTGTACCTGTTATTGGTGGACATAGCGAAAGCATTAATGTAGAATTTCAAAATGATTTTATGCTTGACCAAGTCTATTCTTTACTTAATAATTTTACAGGAATTAAAATTTTAGATATTCCTTCAGAAAATATATATCCAATGCCTTTGTTTGCAGAAGGAAAAGATGAAGTTTTTGTAGGTAGAATACGTAGAGATTTGTCTCAAAGAAATACATTAAATCTTTGGGTCGTTGCAGATAATTTAAGAAAGGGAGCAGCAACTAATGCCATACAAATAATGGAATATATTCTAAAGAATAGATAGAAAAATGAGAAAAGCATTACTGATTGTATTGTTACTTGTTCTGTGTTCATTTTCTGCTGCTTTAGGACAGAATAATAAGGTTTTTTCTATTTTTACTCATTATGGTAAAGTAATTACAACAAACAGTTTTTTAAAAGGAGAAAACAAACTGAATTGTCCTATAAATATCTTTAAAGATTTTTCTATTAGATATGAAATACAAACTAATGGTTCTAAACCATGGCATTCTTTTTATGATTATCCTTCATTTGGTATAGGAATAGATGTTATTGATTTTTCAGACAAAGGGCTTCTAAAAACACCTGTTGCTGCATATAGTTTTCTGTCTATGTCTTATTGGAAAAACAAAAAATTTGATTTACGTGGAGAATTTTCTTTGGGAATTGCTGGTAATTGGAATTATTTTGATGAAAAAAATAACATAGAAAATACAGCTATAGGTTCTGCTCTTACATGTTATTTTGATTATGGATTTCATCTGTATTACAAAGTTGTTCCTAACATTGATATGTCTTTAGGTATATCTATGACACATTTTTCAAATGGTGCATTAAAAAAACCAAACAGAGGGATTAACATTATTTCTCCAAGATTAGCTGTAAAAGGTACTTTGAAAAATTATAAAGAAAAAATAAATCTGTCAAATGAATCACAATATTTTGACACTATAAATACATTTTCTTTTAGTTGTCCTGTTTTTGTTGGAATTTTTGGTGATTATTACAGAGCATATAACTATGGAATCAATGATTCTTTGTACAGAAAACAATTTATTGTATTTGGAATATCTCCAACAATACATTATAATTTTAATATAAAACATTCTGTGGGTCTGGGTTTTGATGCTGCATATTTTGACATGGCAGGAAAATATCTTGCAGTAGAAAATGGAGAAATAGTCCTTTGCTATGAATCAAACTGGAAAAAACGTTTTAATGCTGGTGTTTTTATTTCTTATGAATGGCGAATGTTTAATTTTATTCTTACTGTTGAACCTTGTCTTTACTTATATAAGCATGACGTAAAAATAGAATATTCATTTTTTTATGTACCAATATTTTATCAAAGAATAGGCTTTCAATATTTATTTTCAAAAAATTTCTTTGCTGGACTTAAATTGCGAGCTTATCGTTTCAGTATTGCTCACTTTATAGAATGGAATTTAGGTATCAGACTATAAATTTTAACTTATTTCTACTGATACACTTTCTATTTTTCCACCAAGAGGAGGATTTAATTTGGAGACTTTTACTTTACAATTATTAACATTAAATTCTGTTTTCACTGCATCAAGTATTCGTTTTGCGACATTCTCTATCAAATGTGATGATTGCAGCATTTGTCGTTTTACAACTTGATAAACGGATAAATAATTAACTGTATATTCTATATTATCACTTATTTCAGCTGCTTGACTCTCATAATCAAACTGTAAATCTACAAGAAAATTTGTGCCGATTGTTGTTTCTTCTTCAAAACAACCATGAAAAGCATAAAAATGCATTCCTTCTATTTTTATTGTAGCCATATTTACTTTATTATTATGTTGTTTAAAATGTTTTTATTTGCAAATTGTTTGTATTTATCAGCAAAATGTTTGTTTATTTTGTCTAATAAATCTGTTCTGACAAGCATAAGTTCGTGTTTAAGTACGGGAGAAGATATATACACATAAAGCATAGAGCCTTGAATGTAAATTCTCTTTGTAAGTCTTGTAGTCAAAGAACCTGTTATTTTTTGCCATACTTCTAAAATTTCATGTTCAAAAGGATTGCAATCAATACAAAAAGTCTCTACAAATTTAGAAAATACTTCCTTTATAGAGGATTCGTTAGCCTCTCTTTTATTATATTTATTATAACTTTTTTGCATTACAACTTAATATTGTGTATATATTATCAACAATTAGTTCAATATCTTATCCCAATCTTTGAATATCACATCATAACCTTGCATTCTCACCATCTTTTCCATTTCTGTTACAGAACGATTATCACTTATATGAAACTGTTCCAATTCTACATCTGGCTTACAATATCCTCCGGGGTCTGTTTTACTTCCCGCACTTATTGATGTTATCCCCAATGATATAAAATGATTTCGGAGTTCTGGAGTTTCTCTCGTACTCATTGCTATTTCTACATCATTATCTAAAATACGAAAAGCCCAAATAGTTTGAGCAAAGTCTTTATCTGTCATATTAAATGCTGGTTTAAACTCTCCTTCGGCTGGTCTTATGCGTGGAAAAGAAACACCATACTTTGTTTTCCAATAATAATGTGTCATAAAACGCAAATGAGATGCTAAAAAAAACATTTCTGTTCGCCAATCATTCAATCCTATCAATGATCCCAAACCAACACGGTGAATTCCCGCCTGTGATAATCTTTCCGGCGTCTCTAATCTATACTGATAATTACTTTTCATTCCTTTTGGATGAAAATATTTATAATTCTTTTCACAATACGTTTCCTGATAAACATAGACAGAATTAGCACCTGCAACAATAAGCCGTTTATATTCTTCTATTTTCATTGGATACACCTCAAGATTTATTGTTGAAAAATGAGGGCGGCAAAGTTTAACAGCATTCTCTATATAATCAATCCCTGCTACACGCGGATATTCACCCGTTAAAAGTAAAACATTATCATATCCCATAGATTTAATTACGGATATTTCATCCATTATTTCATCATCATTCAATGTCTTTCTTTCAATAGGATTGTTGTGATTAAAACCGCAATAAATACAGTGATTGCTACATTCGTTAGAAAGATATAATGGAATATAAAACTGTATTATCTTTCCGTAACGTTTTTGTGTAGCAATACGTGCTTTTTGAGCCATTATTTCAAGGAACGGTTGTGCAGCAGGAGAAAGCAAAGCTTTAAAGTCTTCAAGAGAAATATTTTCCTTGTTTAAGGCTATTTGAACATCTCTTTTTGTTTTTTGATTTATTGAGAGAGTTGTTTTCTCCCAATTCAAGTTTTTAATAGTTTCGTAAAAAGTTAACATCTATATAATTATTTAAAGAAAGGATTATTAAAAAAGGCTAAATTTTGCCTTCTAACTCTGCAAAAGTAGTAAAAACGATAAAATAATTGCTAATATATTTTGTTATTTGAAAATTAATCAAGGCGTAAGTTTATTTCATTATAACTATTTCGCCTCCACAACAGTCTTTTGTTGCTCCTGTTACTGACGAGAGAATATTTATTTCTTCTCGTAATCGCAAAACTCCGAGAAAAGCAAATATCAAAGCCTCTTTGTAATCAATTATTTGATTAGAAGGAATAATAATTTCATAGTTTGTCTTGCTTTTAATACGATTTATTAAATATGAGTTATATGTTCCTCCACCTGTTACGAGAGTTGTTCCTTTTATATTTGCGGCTATTTGCTCAGCAATATGCTCACAAAAAGTAGTCAATAAATCTTCTATAGCCAAATTATAATATTGTGTAAACAATGGATAGATATTGTTTATAATCCATTCTTTTCCTAATGATTTTGATCCTTGCAAAGTATAAAAAGATAATGAGTTAAGATTGTTTAATAAGGTATTATTTATTTTTCCTTTTGATGCAAAAAAACCGTCCTTATCATATTGCAACCCCAAATCATTCGCAAGCTTATTGAGAACTGTATTGACCGGACAAATATCATACGCTATTCTTTTTCCGTTCTCTTCAAAAGATATGTTAGCAAAGCCTCCAAGATTCAAACAACATACATATTGAGAAAATAAAATTCTGTCTCCAATTGGAACAATCGGCGCTCCTTGACCACCAAGTGCAATATCTAAAGAACGAAAATTACCTACAACATTACAGTTTGTCTCCATAGCGATAGCATTTATGTCAGCAATCTGACTTGTAAACTGGCGTTTGGGCTGATGAAAAACTGTCTGTCCGTGTGAAGATATAAAATCAGGGGTAAGAGAATGTCGGTATATAAAATCAGCAGTCAGTTTTCCAAAGAAATGTCCTAACCAGACATGATTGAAAGCAAAAGTTTCGCTGTCGCAATTTTCACACTCAAGTATCAAATTTTTCACATCTTGGGAATAAGGTACGGTTTCTGTTTGATGTATTTGCCAGAACCAACTCTTTTCTCTGCATCCAAATTCGCAATATGCAATATCCAATCCGTCAAGTGAAGTCCCTGACATTAAACCTATAACCTTATAAAACATCTTCCAATAACTCCATTTTTGTTGCACGAGAACCTTTTATAAGAATTGTAGAATTGCTCACAGGATTTGCTAAAAGATAATTACAAGCCTCCGAAGAAGTGTCAAACCATAATAATTTTGTACTTGCTGAACAAAACTCTTTGTATTCATTTCCTACAAGGATAACCTGCAAAAAATTATGTGAAAGCAAAAAATCCACAATATTTTTATGCTCTTGTTTAGAATCTTTCCCCAGTTCTTTCATTGCTCCCAAAAAAACCCGCTTGTTTGTAGATTTCATATTAACAAAAGCTTTTAACGCCGCATTAACACTTGAAGGATTAGCATTATAACAATCTAAAATCAAAGTATTTCTTTCTGTTTTTTTTATTTGAGAGCGATGATTTGCAGGTTGGTACTCTTCTATTGCTGTTTTTATTTCGTGGTTTTCTATGCCAAAATGTTTTCCAATCGTAAGAGATGCAAGTATATTTATAGCATTAAATGCTCCTGTTAAATGAGAATTGATACACATATCATCATACAAAATGCTTGCTTCAGCTTTGTTTTCATCAACAGTTGCATTCACATCGGCTTGATTGCCTATACCGTATGTTGTTTTATTTGCTATTGCAAAAATATGTTTAACAATATTTTCATCGTCATTATTAACAAATGCGTAACCATTTGTCTGTGCCAAAAAATCAAAAAGCTCAAATTTTGTTTTAATAACTCCTTCAAAAGAACCAAAACCTTCAATATGAGCAAGTCCTATATTGGTTATAATTCCATGAGTTGGTTTGGCTATTTCGCAAAGAAATTTTATTTCACCAAAATGATTTGCACCCATTTCCACTATTGCTATTTCATGCTCTCTATTTATTGAAAGCAAAGTCAGAGGCACTCCTATATGATTGTTAAGATTTCCTTGTGTAGCCTGTACATTAAACTTGCGGGAAAGCACCGAAAAAAGTAATTCTTTTGTTGTAGTCTTACCATTTGTGCCTGTGATTCCAATTAAAGGGATAGACAGTTTGGAACGATGAAACGCTGCCAAAGTCTGCAAAGTCTTTAATGTATCTGTAACCAGAAAACATTTCTGTTCATAACCATCAGGTATCAATGTTGCATTATCCATAACAACATAACTCGCTCCCGATTCCAAAGCGAACTGTACAAATCTATTACCGTCAAAATTCTCTCCTTTAAGTGCAAAAAACAAACTTTTATCAACTATTTTGCGACTGTCTGTGATTATATTCGGATTTTCACAATACAGTTCATACAAATTTTCTAATTGCTTGCTATTCATTTGAATATCTGTTAAAATTTATATTGCGGACAACCGATTCCAATTGTATTAACTGGTCTCTTTTGGAATCCTTTGGTGAGAAAATAAAGCAGTCTATCATAATAATGTTTTCTTTTTTTTCGTCAAAAAAACAATAATTTACAAAAGCACCACCCATAAAATCCTTAAAATGGGCTTCAGAATTTTGCATCATTTTCCATAAACCGCGTGTTTCCAATACCTGTACACCTTTGTTGAGCATTATGTTTTTATCTGAAATCTCAAAACGTTTTTCCACACCCATAAAATTTCCACGATTAGTACCCGGTATATTTTCCTGCGTTACTTTGTCACGAAGGGCAATCACCTTTTCTTTTGTTATGGTGTCATTTGAGTTGCAGGGTTGTTTATAAATGATTATTCCCAAAGAAGCATCTTTAGGTTCTTTTCTAATCCAAATTAAGTCTGGCTTGGAAGTGGCAAGATAAAAATCTTCTGACACAGTTAGTTCAAATCTAAACTGCTTTTTTACAGCATTCAGCACTTTTACATTTTTCATCTTTTCAAACGCTTTGCCGATGCGTTTATATTCATTGTTCAAAAACTTTTCTATTATCATTTGCGAGGAACGTCTGATGAAAGAGTAAAGACTGTCCTTGTCATTCATTGAAAATTCAAAATAATTTTGCGGAGTAGCCTTGTAGTCGGTGTATTGGTAAAGTTTGTTTTTATTCGTATCATTCAGGCTTATAATAATAATATTCCTGTGTTTTTGAAACATATCCGATTTGTAAAAAACTGCGGGATTTAATTGCACGATATCAAACATTGGTTCACTCTGATTTAACCCTTGACATTGTTTTGCGAAATAGGCATTGATGCTGTCCTGCAACTCTCCTTTATAAACATTATCCGGTACAATCACAAGTACTTCTAATGTCTTGCCGCACGAAGACGGTTTTCCACTGTTTTCTTTTTGAGAACAGCCTTCTGCCATTACCATAATGATTAAGACTGCTATAAATGTTATTTTATTCATATTTTTTACTCTTTCTATTATATCATTTGGCAAAGATAAAAAAAATAAAGAAGGCTGATACAATTTTTACTACTTCAATAAACTTATCTTTCATTTTTTTGATTTTTTTTGTATCTTTGCAAACAAATTATTACTAATAATACTTATGATAAAAGGAAAAATCTTATATGTAAATCAAGAGGTAATGCCTTATGTGCCTGAAACACAAATGTCGTACTTCGGAAGATATTTGCCTCAAATTATGCAAGATCAGTTTCAAAAAGAAGTTCGTGTTTTTATGCCAAATTTTGGAACTATCAACGAAAGAAAAAACCAGTTACATGAAGTTATTCGACTTTCGGGATTAAATATTGTTGTAGATAGTACCGATCATCCTTTATTAATAAAGGTAGCTTCTATTCCTGCTGCGAGAATGCAGGTTTATTTTATAGACAATGAAGATTATTTTAAAAGAAAATACAGTTTGAGAGATGGAAGTGGAAAACTTTTTGAAGATAATTCTTCTCGTTGTGTTTTTTTCTCGCACGGAGTGTTAGAAACGATTAAAAAACTTGCGTGGAAACCATCAATTATTAACTGTGCAGGATGGTTTTCTGCATTAGTTCCATTTTATACCAAACGAACAATTTACAAACATAATCCTTATTATTCCGATAGCAAAATAATATTATCTCTTTTTAATGATGATTTTGAAGGAAAACTTGATGAGACTCTTGTAAGAAAATTAAAAAAAGACGGAGGTTCTCAAAAAGATTGGGAAGTGTATTCTGAACCTACATATCTAAATCTGATGAAGGCAGCTATTTATTATTCAGATGGTATCATTGTAGCAAGCGAAGACGTTAATTCTGAATTGATAGATTACGCTAAACAATTAAAAAAACCTATGGTTGATTATGCGCCAATGCCCGATATTGCTGAGCCAATCAATAATCTTTACGAATCAATAATGATACTTGATGATTAACATTTACTGATAATTGTTTATAAGTAACAACAATTTTCCCTTTCAAGCGTTTAATATATTATAATTTATAAAAAAATAAAAACTATGTTAAAGAACATAAAATATATTTTGCTACTGTTATTATCTTTTATTTTCATTTCATGCGTTAGTGAAGATGAAGATTTAGGTTTAAATTTAGTCAATCAAGATGAAATGACTATTAAAACTTTTGATTATTTAGCAATGCGTTCTGCTTTTTTTCATGAAGACAGTTTAAAGATGGTTTCTAATTCAGATGTGTATTCATTAGGAGAATGTACAGATGCAGAATTTGGAAAGGTATCTTCAACTATTTTTACACAAATAAGTATGCCTTCTGCAAAAGATTTTACGGTTATAAATATTGACAGTATTGTTATGGGACTTTATTTTTCCGGTTCATTTACTAAAGACAGTAATTTAAAAATAGTAAATATGCACGTGGAAATAAAAGAATTAGATACAGATTTCAGTGATTCTATTTTTTATTCATCTTCTGAATATCGCGTTTCTTCTGCACCTGCATTGTTTGACAAAAATATATTATTCAATCCGGATACTGTTATGATTTTCGGTGATACAAATGATACTGCAACCCTTGACACCATAACTAAACAACTACGTTTGAAATTATCAGATAATTTTAAAAATAATCTTAATTTGCAGTCTTTTGAAGAAAATGCAGCATTTCAACAGTGGTTAAAAGGAATTCGTATTAAAGCAAGCCCTGTTAATGCAAACGAAGGAATGATTGCACAATTTAATTTAACTGTAGAACATAGTGGTATATTTGTTTATTATAAAGATAATGAAGGCAAATCACAAATATACAGATTTGTTATTGATAAGGATTGCAAGCGTTTTGCTCATATAGATTATACAAGTGGCAGTATTCCATTATTGACAATAGATACATTACACAGTGAAAACTATGGTGAAAAAATATATATTGGAGGTTTGGGAGTTGCTATGGGAAAAATAAGTATTGATAGTCTTATTCAATGGTATCATTTAGATACAATAAATCTTTCTGCAATCAATCAGGCTGTTTTAGTTTTGCCTTTAGCATCAGGTTCTTCAACAAATGGTATTCCTGCGAGACTGTATTGTTCATTTGATACTATTTCTGTTTCCAATAATGATACAACAACTGTATATAGATATGTTGATGATTTATATTATTATGGTGATTATTTTAGTGGACACTACGACCCAGCGACTAATTCTTACAGAATGAGAATAACACAACACCTTTTCAAATGTATGAAAGGCGAAAGGAAAAATCATAATCTCTTTATTAACGTTCCAAACAGATTATACTCACCTAATCAGGTAATACTCTCAAAACCAAAGATTGAAATCATATTAACTCAATAAAATAATATAAATTTCAAAATGAAAAAATTAGTTTTTGTTTTTATTTCCATACTTTTTTTCTTCTTTTATTGTCTTAATGCTCAACAATTAGATACTAATATTTCTAATTATTTGGAGTATTATGCTAATGGTGAAATTATGCTTGCAGGGAATAAGACCTCCGATTCTATACGCACAGGTAAATGGAGTTGGTTTTACAATAATGGTAATCTAATGCGGATTGGACAATATAATGATAAAGGTTATAAAATTGGTAAATGGGTTGATTATTATCAGAATGGTAAATTGCAAAAAATAGAATTTATAACCGGTTCCGGCAAAAATGAAGCGTATTATGAAAATGGTCAAATATATTATTCTGTTATTGTGAATGAGGGATCAAAAAATGGAGAATACAAAGAGTTCTATTCTAATGGAAAATCAAAAATGATTGGTAATTATAAAGAAAATGAACTTGATGGAAATGTAATATGGTGGTACGAAAATGGATTCAAAGAAATGGAAGGTTCTCTTAAAGCAGGAAAACGTGATGGTCTTTGGATATATTATTATCGTTCTAACGGAGAAAAAGGCAGTAGCGGTCAATATCTTAATGATAAGGAAACAGGAATTTGGACTTATTTTTACGAAACAAAAGAAAAATGGCGTGAAGGTCAATATATTGATGGTAAAAGAACGGGGCTATGGTACACTTATTATGAAAATGGAACTGTATTGCACAAAGGAAGCTATGTTAATGGGCTTGAAGAAGGAGTTTGGGAAAGTTGGTATGAAAACGGAAAGTTAAAAGATAGAGGAATTTTTCGTAATGGAAAACTTAATGGTAAATGGGAATCTTTTTATCAAACTGGTATACGCAAAACTGAACTCTATTATATTGATGATTTAAAAAATGGAACCGAAATTTTTTACAATGAAAATGGGGATGTTTATCAAAAGGCAGATTATAAAACTGGCAGACTTAATGGCAATTATGAGATATATTATGTCCCTTCACAGTTAGCAGAGAAAGGAACATATAAAAACGGAGAAAAACATGGAAAATGGATTTTTTATAATCCTAACGGTTCAAAACTGCGTGAACAATCTTTTTATAATGGTCGTCCTGATGGGAAGTTTATAGAATATCAAATGAGTGGAAAACCTTTATCGGAAGGCGAATATTCCAAAGGAATAAAAACCGGAACTTGGAAAACATACAATAAAAATGGTGAAGTTATTACCAAATTTACATTCAAAAAAGGTTTGCAAGTAAAATAATTTAACATTAGTTTATGAAGTTATGGAATGGTTAAAAAAAATTATAGCGTGGTTTAATGAAACAAGGTTGACAGGCATTTCAGGTATTGCTATTTCTATTGCGAGTTTGGCTGTTGCGTTAGTAATTAACAAGGAAGCTAATAGACAAACCGGCTTTATCATTGACCTTTTGAACGCCGATGCTATTGATATTGTAGTTAATAAAGGAGAAGAAGAATTAACTGATATAGAAAAACAGAAAATTGAAATGGCGGTAGAAAGGGCTTCAAAGACCAAAAGTGCTAATTCTTATTTCATTCAGGGCTATTATTACAGTAAAATAAAAAAGCAATACAAAAAAGCAATTAAACTTTATAAGAAAGCCTTAAAGTATAATCCCGATTACGCAGAAGCATATAACAATATGGGAAATACTTATTACGCTTGGAAGGGACAATACGAAAAAGCGATAGAATGTTACCAAAAGGCAATAGCGTTAAAGCCTGATGATGCATACGCATACAACAATATGGGAAATGCTTATAAGAATTGGAAACGGAATTATAAGAAAGCAATAGAATGTTATCAAAGGGCAATAGAGTTAAAGCCCGATAACGCAGAAACATATTACAATATGGGAGTTACTTATGATGATTGGAAACAGGATTATGAAAA
>JAISUE010000053.1 GCA_031272245.1 Bacteroidales bacterium | reverse complement strand
CGTTTCCCCGAATTAAACAGGAAAATTACTCAAAGAAATAAAAAACATTAAGAATTTGTTGGCGTGACAAGTATTTTGTCAATCCTCGTTTTGTCCATATCAACTATTTCAAAGACAAAGTTTTCCCAGTTTATCTTCTCGCCAACCTTAGGTACGCTGCCCGTTTGTTCCAAAATCAAACCCCCAAGAGTATTAAACTCGTATTGAGTAGCCTTATCTTCCATGTCAAAATGGGTTAAGAAATCAAAGAAAGGATATTGACCATCAACCAGATAAGTGCCGTCTTCCCTTTGAACAAATTCCGCCTCGCTGTCGTTGATGTCCAACTCGGATATGTTGCCGACAAGAGACTCCAAAATATCGTTCATTGTTACCATACCTTGAACCATACCAAACTCATCAATTACAAGAGCGTAATGAATTTTGTTTATCTTAAAGGTCTCCAAAGCATCGTAGGCACTCACATTTTCGTAAAGAAACTGAGGTTCCCGCATAATGTCCTTTATGATTTTGTTGTGGCTGTCGGTTAATTGAAAAAAGTCTTTCAGATAGATGACACCCACAATGTTATCAAGGCTACGGTCGGCAACGGGATAGATGTAGTGAATACTGTCCGTGAGTTTCTCCTTCGCATCTTCTACCCTGTCGTTGGCATCCAACCAGTCAAAATCGTTTCTATGGGTCATCAAAGAAGCAATATCCCTGTCGCCCAGCGAGAATACACGTTCCACAATGTCCTGTTCAACCTCCTGAATCTCGCCTCCTTCCGCACTTTCATTGATTATCGCCTTTATCTCCTCTTCGGTGGCAGAGGTATTGGGGGTTGTTTTGATGCCAAAAAGTCTCATGAGAAAGTTTGTGGCAGCGGAAAGAAACCAGACAAACGGATAGGCTATTCTTGTCAGCAAATTCATAGGTCCGATTATCAGGCGGGCAATCCTTTCGGGCGAATTCATTCCTATCTTTTTGGGAAGCAGTTCGCCGACAATGATTGTTATCAAAGTAAGGCAGATAATGATAATCAGACCTGCCAAAGCGTGAGCAGTATGAGTTTCTACGCCTGCATAAACAAGCAATTTAGCAAGAGGTTCGGTTAAACTGCTGCCCGAATACATACCTATAATCAAGCCAACAGCAGTTATGGCAATCTGTACGGTTGAAAGAAAATGTTCGGGTTTTTCTTTTATGGAAAGAATCCTGCGTGCTTTCCTGTCCCCATGTTTTGTTTGTGAATCAAGTTTTGTTTTTCGGGATGCAACAACCGATATTTCAGCCATTGAAAACAGCCCGTTAATAAGAACTAAAATTAGAATTATCAATAATTCCATATCATAAATTTATTCGTTCCACATTATAATTTGATTATCTTTTACAATCATCCCGATTTTATTTAAGACAATCGGAATGATTTCCGCAATGCAGTTTTTTCATATTTGGTCGGTATTTTCTGTTTTTACAGTTGGGGTTTCCTCCTGTTCGGTTTCTTTTTTGCAGAACAGGAAATAGATAATCAGTAAAGTAACTCCCGTTGTAATGGAAGCGTCCGCCACATTGAATATTGCATTAAAAAAAGAAAAATGATTGCCGCCCCATATCGGTATCCATTCGGGGAGAACGGTATCTATCAAAGGAAAATAGAACATATCTACTACTTTCCCAAGGAATAACGGTGCATAGCCTCCGCTTTCGGGTAAAAAGACAGCCGTAGAAAAGATTGTACTCTCCGAAAACAGCACTCCATAAAATATGGAATCAATGACGTTACCGATTGCACCGCAAAAGATGAAAGCAAAACTGTAAATAACAATTTTTTTTGCTCCTTTGGCAACAAGTCTTCGCATGTATATGAAGATAATGACAGAGGCAACAATTCTCAATGTTGTCAATATGATTTTGCCTGCATCTCCGCCGAATGCCATTCCGAATGCCATTCCTTTGTTCTCAATGAAATGCAGTCTGCACCAGTCGCCAATCAAATTTACTTCCTCGCCATACGAAAAAGTTGTTTTAATCCATACTTTTAGTATTTGATCTATAAGCAGGATTAAAACAATAAGAATGAGCGGTTTCTTCATTTAATAACCTTACTTCTTAGTATTATTTTGATTTAATTTGGACTCAACGCTCATTGTTGCATGAGGCACAATACGCAGACGTTCTTTGGGAATAAGTTCGCCTGTAATGCGGTCTATGCCATAGGTTTTGTTTTCAATACGCAAGAGAGCGGCTTCCAAATCCTTAATAAACTTTTCCTGACGACCTGCCATAAGAGCATTGTCTTCTTTGGAACGAACCGATGCACCTTCCTCCAAAACTTTGAATGTCGGAGCAGTGTCGTTGGCATTGTTTGCATCATTTGCAAAGGCTTCAATCAGTTGTTTTAAATTTTCTTTTGCAATTTTAAGTTTCTCTAAAATTATTTCCTTAAACTCTTGCAATTCTTCGTCTGAGTAACGCTTTGCAACACTTTTTGTTTCTTCTTTCATCATTAAATATGTGCTTGTTTGAGTTTGCAAAGATATGAATAAATTCTGAATTAACTAAAATTTACTGATTTTAAAGTATATAAAGATTTTTGACAATTATTATTGAATAAATAAAATAGACAAGTTTCAATGCTTTTTTGCCGATTCAGATATTGAATGATAACTAAAATATTTTTTGAGTTAATAATAATTTAGTCTTTTTGACATGAATATGTCGTCAATTTTGCTTTCAATCCCGCCAATCATTGTTTCAATATTCTAAATCGTTGTTTCAACCGCTGCAACCTTTGTTTTCGGTCTAAAAAAAGTCTTTGAAAATGAATTTAAACATTTTAATTTCACTTTAAAACATTTTGATTTTACTTTAAAGACTTTTTTGATGACGAAAATTTTAGTTGGTGAGATTGAAACAGGGATTGATACGTTGGCAACAATGATTATTGGAACGAGGAAAAATATTGTCCATTCTGTAACATTGATTTTGGATACAAAGGGATAAAAGTTTATTTCTTAAATCATTTTCAAGTAGCTTTTAACCTCTTTGTCAAAGTGCCTATCTTTTATTATTTATGATTTTAAGGCAAATTTAATATTAAAAACCGGCAAAAAGAAAGTAAAGTAAAAATAAATACAAATAAAAGTTGGATTTAATGGTAAAAATCACCTTTTAAATCCAACTAAAATGTACAAATAGCTTTGATTGCCATGCATAAATAAGATTTTTTTTTCTTATTTCTTATTTTCCTTTTTTCTTTGCATTTGTTGAGCGGTTCTTCTATTTTCTAATTGCTTGCTCTTCTTTTCTATTTCTTCTATTCGTTTTTGCCATTTAGTTTTTTGCATCGGCTTTTTACTATTGGCTTCAAGCGTTTGCCAAACTTTCTTTTCATCTATGGTTTTACGAATAATAAACATTTGAAGAAAAGTAAAACATAAAGATACAAAATAATAGTAATTCAATGCAGAAGAATATCTATTAAGTATGAAAAGCATAAATACGGGCATAAAATACATCATATACTTCATGCCGGGCATTTGATTGCCTCCTGCCTGCTGTTTCATTGTCATACGCGTATAAAATATTTGCGCCACTGTCATTAACAAACAAAACAAAGAAACATTAGAACCATAAAATGGAATATTAAATGGTAAATCTAAAATAGAATCATAACTGCTCAAATCTGTAGCCCAAAGGAAAGATTTTTGCCTTAACTCTATTGAAGCAGGAAAAAAACGAAACATTGCCACAAGAATAGGAAACTGTAGCAACATAGGCAAGCATCCTGCCATAGGATTGACTCCTGCACGTTTATATAGTTGCATCATTGCCTGCTGTTTCTGCATCGCTTGCTCCTTCTTGGGATATTTTTCATTTAGTTTTTGAACCTCAGGCTGTATAATTTTCATTTTTGCCGAAGAAGAAAATGATTTATAAGCTAAAGGATATAGAACTATTTTAACCATAATGGTAAGTATTAAAATTATAATACCCATATTCCAGTTAAATTGTTGTAAAAAGTCAAAAACAGGAATAATAACAAAACGATTTATCCATTGCAAAGGAGCAAATCCCCATCCCAAAGGAATAATTTCTTCCATATTGTTATGAAACTGTTTTACAATACTGTATTTATTTGGACCAAAGAAAAAATCCATTGCAAATTCCTCTTGGGGGTTGCTAACATCAAATGGTATAGTTAAAGTAGTAGTCATTGTTCTTAAATAGTTGTCTTTTATTTTATTTTCAGTTTTTGTTTCCATGTCAGCACTTTGGAATAAAACATCTTTGGCAATTAAAGCAGTTGAAAAGAATTGTTGTTTGAAACTAACCCAACCAACGGATGTATTCTCACTTACATGATCATCTCGTCCATTTTCTTTAAGATATTCTACATCATTATCAGTCAAATAATAAATTGAAGAATTATTTAGTTCATTTTTTCTATCCCTTTCCTTTAAATTTAATTCGGCATTCCATGTCAATTCTATAAATCTTTCGTCAGTAAGTCGCGACTTCATATTTGAAGTTATGATATTAAATCCTAAACGATAGTCATTACCTCGCAAAATATAACGAAATTCTATATATGAATTTATATCCGTATCATTACTATCCGGATATAAACGCATAGAAATAATTGTGCTGTCTGTACCGGAAACTTTTATTGAATTTGGATTTTCAGCATCATAAGGTTTATTGTTAATAAATGCTTCAAAATTCAAATTATTTGTACGGATAACCTGTTGCTCCGAAGAAAGATTAAGTCCATAAGTGTTACCATTTGGAGTAAAGAATTTCACACTATCTTTACTATATGTAAGATAATCTTTTAATACAACCTGTTTAATGACACCTCCAAGTGTAGATAAATCAACTTTCAACACATCATTCTCCAAATGAATCATCTTTTCTTCTTGATTTCCATAAGAAGATGTAAAGATACCATAATCGGAATCTTGAATTTTTGAAATCGTATCTTCATTTATATTTATTTTTTCTTGATCTTGCTGAACAGCAACAATACTGTCCTGTATTTTTCTTTGTTTTTCAATTTCTTCTTTTGACGGTTTATTGATGAAAAAGAATATCATCATAACCGCAAAAATGAGAACTAATCCTATAATTGATTTTTTATCCATAGTTATTGTTTTGTTTGTTATTAAAATAAGTTGGCAAAGGTAGTATTTTTCATAAAAACAATAATACTAAAGCTACTTTTTGATAAATTTACGTATCACTTTACTATTATCACTTATTATTTCAACAAAATAAATCCCTGTTTTCAATTTATCAATATTTATAAAAGAATTTGGATTTGCCTCTTCTATAAGTTTTCTGCCTTCAATATCATAAACTACACAAGTAACAGGTTTAGATGTTTCTACATTCAATTTATCAAATGCAGGATTTGGATATATTTTAATCTGTTCATCATTATAAATATCAGTAATAGAAACAAATTTCAATGCTTCTTTTACAGCCGCAACAGCATCAATTTTGCCATATCCCCAAGTATAATTCGGACATATCCCCGTATAACTATCCTCTCTTGCAGTTTCAATAAGTATTTCTCTTACTTGTGCAGAAGTAAGTTTAGGATTTGCCTCTAACATCAATGCTATTACTCCGGAAACCATTGGACATGACATAGATGTTCCCGAAGCTTTAACAAAAGGATATGTTCGTCCATTAAATGTAACAGTACGAACTGGTATATAACTGTCTGTTGTGAAAGAAGAATAACCGGAAACAACGTTATAACCTGGTGCTGCTATTTCAGGTTTCATTGCTCCATTAAGATTAGGTCCTGTACTTGAAAATGGAGCAATATTGGATGGAGCCGTAGAAGTTCTATTTTGTCCCTGATATGCCGCAACTGCAATCATACCATCACCAATAGCAGGTTCTCCAATAGAATATTCATAATCCCCTTTCAACCAATCTACTTGTGCATCATTGAAATTAGCTCCCCAATTCCCAACACCTGTTGTCAAACAAGCAATATTCCATGCATGAACATTGCCATTTGCTCCTGTTATTGATAAAACAAGTTTATAAGGCATAGGTCCTGCACATCCAACTCTGACATCCCATTGTTGTAAAGGTCTTCCATTTGCCTGAATACTGGAAAAAACACGATATATGACGCTGTCAGTTGAATTTATTATTGCTACCGTATCCGGTATTGCTGTTCCATTTGCATTTATACATTCAGTTTCAAAATACTTCTGTGAATAATTCCAATTATACACTGATATTTTTGTAGAGAAAGTTTCTATACTATCCCCTATAAGCATAAGACTTTGTCCCCAATAATTATTACCTTTACTGAATTCAAAATTACTTGAAAGTGTATCCTGTGCAGAAAAACGAGCTTTAATGTGAAAATTTGGATAAACACCAGTATGATTACCATTGTTTCCAGCTGAAGAAGTAAATATCACACTGTCCTCGTCTGACATATATTTTACAGCTTCATCAAACATAGACGTTCCATCCATGCAACCAAACTGATAAATACCCCAACTATTGTTTATAACAAGTCTTTGATTACGTTCTTTAGCTACATTACGCATCCAACTGTAAGAATCAAGCACAGCATCTTCTGTTACTAACCAACTTGCAAAAAGTAAATCAGAACCACATGCTATACCTATATAAGGAGTACCGGCACCTCCGCCTCCCATTATTCCACCAACGTGAGTTGCGTGATTGCCTCGCTCATAAATATTATTTGTATCACATCCTGCTGCAAGCAAATCTTCCTTTGAATAAAAAACACTACCATAATTAAAACCTTCCGGTGGTGTTCCCCCTATACGAAATTGATCCCATGCTCCAATAATACGATATTCCGTCATTGTTGTATCATAAAAAATTGGATGAGTATAATCTATACCCCAATCACTATCACCTAAAATAACTCCCTTTCCCGTATAACCCTGAGGTAATTCTATTCCTTGACGTACATAATCTGCATTAATATCCTCTGATGCATCTTTTAGATTAGGAATTCCTACTTTACGTGCAACTTCTATTTCATCAATATCCTTTATTTTTACTATCTTTTCCAAATTCTCTACAGGAAGTAATACGGTATAAATTTTACCAAAATTTGACTTGATAATACAGCCAAGTTTTGTCAATTCAGTTAGATTACAATCAGGTTTAATTCGCATTATAACAGGAATATAATCTTTTCCTGCTATTTTCATTTCCGTATAATGTTCTGGAAATAACTTATTAGTAACTTTATTTTCTTTATTATTTTTATTTACCATAAAATATTTAAGATAAAGTCCTACATTCTGAGCAGAAAGTGTAAAACCACTAACTATTAACACTAACAGAAGAATTTGTTTTTTCATATTCTAAAAAAATTAAATCATTACTAAATTAAAATGCAAATATACTAAATAATTGATTATCTAAATTCAAATCTATATTTAATCAATTTTCATTTGATAATGACAATAAGAAAAATTTCATAAATTATTCCTTATAATCTCAATCATCAATATTTTTTACTTTTTAAAATATACCTTTCGTATAATACATCCTCAAAAATTTTCTTGATTTTTTAAGAATAAAACAAAGTTTTTCTGTATTAAAATGCAATAAATAAAAGTTTTTTTCGTTGTTTTTCGTTGTAAAATTTATTTTTATATTTTTGCAGTCTTAATTTCACCTTACAATTTTCAAAATGAAAAAATTTAACTTACTTATTTTACTATTACTTATCATTGTTTCTAACCTTGCTAATGCACAGATTTCGGATAAAGACGAGGTTATTCAAAATTTTGAAACAAACTATGACAGTTTACTTAATTCGTTTCATATAAGACAAAATACTCGTCTTATAAACAAAATATATCATGGGACAGCTGTTTCTTCAAATGCCTTAAAAGCATATCAAACACCTGACAGTATTTTAGCAAAGAGATTAAGATCTATCCCTGCTGAAATTAAACTCTCATATAATCCAAAAGTACGAGCATATATAGAAACTTATGTAGATAAAATTCCAAATAAAGTATCTGTAATGTTAGGATTAAGTAAATATTATTTTCCAATTTTTGAAGCAATTTTAGACAAATATGGAGTGCCTACCGAATTAAAATACCTTGTAGTTATAGAATCTGCTTTAAATCCTAACGCTGTTTCCCGTATGGGTGCTACTGGTTTATGGCAATTTATGTATTCAACTGCTCGACTTTGGGATTTGAGAATGAATTCTATCATAGATGAAAGAAGAGACCCGATTAAAGCAACCGAAGCTGCTGCAAAATATCTTCGTTCTCTTTATCGCATATATAATGATTGGACATTAGCTTTAGCGGCTTATAATTGCGGACCGGGTAATGTAAATAAAGCCTTACGCCGTTCCAATGGTAATGATTTTTGGCAAATTTATGATTACCTTCCAAGAGAAACTCGCGGATATGTCCCTGCATTTATAGGAGCAACTTACGCATTTAATTATTATAGAGAACATGGAATTACGGCTTATGATATATCTAAACCGATAGCAACTGATACTGTGGGGGTAACAAAGGATATTCATTTCGGGCAAATAGCTTCGGTAATGAACATAGATTATGATATGATAAAGGACTTAAATCCTCAATATAAATTATTCAAAATACCGGGAAGTCAAGATTCATATAAATTAAAACTGCCAACAAATTTAATATGTAACTTTATTTCACTTGAAGATTCTATTGCAAACTTTGAAAAAGATAAATATTTTTCGGATAACAATTCTACTATTGATATAGATGGGAATACTACTATTGTTTATAAAGACAAAATAATCTATCATAAAGTTCGTAAAAAAGAAACATGGTCTTCAGTAGCCCAGCGTTATGGAGTTAGCGTTAGTGAATTGAAATCATGGAATCCTAAATCTGCAAAGAGCAATAAATTAATAGTAGGTAATAGTCTTGCAGTAAAACAGAAAATAGCTGTCAAAATAGAAAAGCCTGAAATAAATGATACAACAACTCCATTTGTTTCTCAAAGCGAAACATCACAATTAGCGGCTTCACAGGATGAAAAACCAAATGTTACAATAGATAAAATATCTCCAAAACAATCCGTAGTCAAACATGTAGTAAAGAAAGGTGATACTTTATTCTCTCTCTCTAAAAAATATGATGTAACAATGGATACAATTATCAATATGAATAATCTTAATAAAAAGAATCCAATAATAAAAATAGGACAAACTTTAAGAGTGAAATAAAAAAGCAGTTTTACGTGCTGTTACAATAGACAACACTTGATTAAATAATTGTAATTTGCAGAAAAACAAAAGACGACATCTATAAGCCGGGTTCTGTACAGAATGATTATTTATGTGTAATCACAAATCTGTTTCTATCATTAATCTGGGATATATCTCACAATATACCTCTAACGACCTACCCCTCGCAAAGAAACGAGTAGCTTCTTGTACGTATTATGAAAACATACTCTGCGATATATTTGGTCTTTCAACTCATAAGGTTTACCCAATTATGTTATCACTAACATAATTTGTGAGCTCTTACCTCACATTTTCACCCTTACCAAAACTTTGGCGGTATTTTTCTGTGGCACTTGCTGTCAAACGTTATATAACGCTTGCCTACCCGTTAGGTAGTATGATACTCTATGTTGCCCGGACTTTCCTCTTCAAAACAAAATTTGAAGCGATAGAACGATGTCGCCTTTTACTAAAAATTAATTGCTGCAAAAATATAAAAATTACAAACAACTATACTAAAAACATCTGCATTTTACTTCATTTTTTCAAAAAAAAATGTACTTTTGGCAACGTTAATAAATGACATTTTAGTCAAATAAAAATAAATAATAAAATGAACGAAGAAGTAAAAGGCTTAAAGCCACAAAAGGTTTTTGGATTTTTTGCACAGATACTTGCTATTCCAAGACCAAGTAAAAAAGAAGAAAAGATGACTGAATTCCTTTATAATTGGGGAATTTCAAAAGGATTAGAAACTATTAAAGACAAAGCCGGTAATGTATTGATACGTAAATCCGCAACCAAAGGTTTTGAGAACAAAGCCTCTGTCTGTCTGCAAAGCCATATAGATATGGTATGTGAAAAAAATTCTGATAAAGTATTTGACTTTGAAAAAGATACTATAGAAGCTTATATAGATAATGGTTGGTTGAAAGCTAAAGGTACGACACTTGGTGCTGACGATGGTATTGGAGTAGCAACAGCATTAGCTATACTTGATTCTGACGATATTGAACATGGAGATATTGAATGTTTGTTTACTACTGATGAAGAAACAGGATTATCCGGTGCTGAAGCATTAAGTCCGGAATTGATAAAAAGTAGAATCCTTATTAATCTTGACAGTGAAGATGAAGGCGAAATATTTATTGGCTGTGCAGGAGGAAGGGATACTGTTGCTAAAATGAGATATGATAAAGAAGATTTTCCTGTTAATGCATCGTGTCTTAAAATTTCAGTAAAAGGTCTTAAAGGAGGACACTCAGGTGATGATATAAACAAAGGATTAGCTTGTGCCAATAAAGTTTTAAATAGAATTTTGTGGGTTATAAATCGCAATTATGATATACGCTTATCTTCTTTTGATGGAGGCAATTTACGTAATGCTATTGCAAGAGAAGCATTTGCTGTCTTGGCTGTATTACCTCAAGATGTGGAAAGTATCAAAAATGATGTAAAAAAAATAAGTAATGAACTGTGTTATGAATTTAGAACAACCGAACCAAGTATGGCATTTACCATTGAAGAAGTTTCTAAACCAAAATTTATCGTAGATATGCTTACACAAGATGATTTGTTTAATGTTCTTTTTGCATGTCCTCATGGTGTGCTTGCTATGAGTCGAGAAATACCTAATTTTGTTGAAACTTCTACAAATCTCGCTTCAGTAAAAATGGACGATGAATTTATTACAGTAACCACTTCCCAACGCTCGTCAGTAAAAAGTGCATTAGATGCTGCATGCAATAGAATCAACGCTTGTTTTACTTTAGTAGGTGCTGATATTTGGCACGGAGATGGTTATCCAGGTTGGACTCCTAATCCAAACAGCAAAATATTAAAAGTAGCTGAAGAAAGTTATGAACGCATTTTTGAAAAAAAACCTGTAGTTAGAGCTATACATGCAGGTTTGGAATGCGGACTGATAGGAGAAAAATATAAAGGAATGGATATGATTTCTTACGGACCTACTCTTCGCGGGGTACACTCACCTGACGAAAGATTAGAAATTGCAACTGTTGAAATGTTTTGGCAGCATACACTTGATATACTTAAAAACGTTCCTGAAAATAAATCAAAACTAAAAACATAGAGGGCAACTTGTTTTGTCCTCTATGTTAAAAAAAACGCATTATGGTTTGGGAAAAATACATTAATGGATTTAAATCTTATATATTGTTAGAAAAGGGACAGGCAAAAAATACTCTCACCTCATATCTTCTTGACTTAAATAAATTCTTTACTTTTATGAATGAAACATATCCTGAAATAGTTCCATATACAACTAAACACGAACATATATCACAATTCATTAATTATATTAACGGTACATCCAACGTTACTAACAATATTCTCAAACAAAAACAAAATAGAAAAATTAAACCCAGCACGCAAAATCGTATAATTGCATCTCTTCGTGCTTTTTTTAAATTTCTTTTACTTGAAAACGAAACAGAAAGCGACCCTACTGATTTTATAGAACGTGCAAAATTACCGGAAAAATTACCGGAAGTACTTTCAAACGACGAAGTAAACAGACTTTTAAACGCTTGTGACAAATCTACCTATCATGGTTTTAGAAATTACGTTATAATAGAAGTTTTATATTCCACAGGTATTAGAATAAGTGAATTACTTAATTTGAAAATAAGTGATGTGTTTTTTAAGGAAGAATTTATACGTGTTATTGGCAAAGGAAATAAAGAACGTTTAGTTCCCATGGGTAAAATAGCCCTTAAACAACTGAAAATTTATATTGAAAAATGGCGAAATCAAATCGCAATCGCACCAAAAAACGAAATGATTATATTTCTTACTCATAAGGGTAAAAAAATAAGCAGACAATTTATATTTTCTGTTTTAAAAGATATAGCATCAAAAGCAGGTATTACAAAAAATGTTTATCCTCATATATTGCGACATAGCTTTGCTACTGAACTTGTATCTCGTGGTGCAAACATTATGGCTGTAAAAGATATGATGGGACATTCTTCTGTACGTTCAACAGAAATATATACAAATTTTGATACAGCAACCATACGGGAAACTCTCATGCTTTATCATCCTCTTTATAATAAAAAAAAATGAATGCTATACATTGTCTTTGTGTTTTTTGTCACAAATATGTTTTGCAATTTATATAATAGTTTTTATAACTTTGCTGCTCAATTTTTATGCAGAAAAGATGAAAAGTAACAAACAATTAGATTTAGCAAAACTGTATATAGAACAAACAAGTCGTAACATTTTCCTGACAGGCAGGGCTGGCACAGGCAAAACAACTTTCTTAAAACAACTAACAGAAACTCTATTAAAACGCTTTGTTGTACTTGCTCCAACAGGTGTAGCGGCTTTAAATGCACAAGGAGTTACCATTCATTCTTTTTTTCAGTTAGATTTCACTCCTTTTGTACCCTATTTTAACAACAGACACAACGGCACAAAAATAAGAAAGGAAAAACTTAACATTATTCGTTCTTTAGATCTTATTATTATAGACGAAATATCTATGGTGAGATGCGATATTCTTGACGCTGTAGACGATGTATTAAAAAAAATACGCAGAAATATTTTGCCTTTTGGTGGTGTACAATTATTACTCATAGGTGATTTGCGACAGTTGCCTCCCGTTGCTACAGATGAAGAATGGCTCTTACTCAAAGACCATTATCAATCACCTTATTTTTTCTCTTCGCATGCCTTATATAATTCCGATTTTATAACTATAGAACTTGAGGAAGTCTTTAGACAAAACGACAAAAAATTTATTAGCATCCTTAATGCAGTGCGAGAAAATCATATCACACAAACAGTAATAGACTCATTAAACGAAAGATATATCCCGAATTTTAAAACAAAAGAAAACTATATTCAACTCTGTACTCACAATCATCAAGTAAAAGAAATAAATGATAAAAAACTTTCATCAATAAAAAGCAAAACATACTCTTATGAAGCAGACATAGAAGAAGATTTTCCCGAACATATATATCCGAATGAAAAAGTTTTGAAATTAAAAGCAGGCGCTCAAATAATGTTTATCAAAAACGAAATGAGCAATGGCAACAAACGACAATATTATAATGGAAAATTAGGCAAAGTGGTTGAACTCTCTGACGAAAAAATTGTAGTGGAGGACGAGGAAGGAAAAAAAATAAATGTACATAAGGATACTTGGAGAAATTATCGCTACCACTTGAACAAAAATACAAACGCCATAGAACAAAGGGTAATTGGTACATTTACACAATATCCCATAAAACTTGCATGGGCTATAACTATTCACAAAAGTCAGGGACTAACTTTTGATAAAGCCATAATTGATTCAAACAACGCCTTCGCAAATGGACAGGTTTATGTAGCATTGAGTCGCTGTCGTACCTTTGAAGGATTGGTTTTGACCTCTCAATTCAATCCTGCATCAGTTAAAATAGATTTCAAAGTAAGCGACTTCAACGAAGAACAGCAATCACACAAACCTGACCAAAATACACTCGCCTGTGACAAACAAAAATTTATTATCAACAACATAAAAGAACTATTTGATTTCAGCACGTTAGAATTGATATTGAAAAAATTAGACAGAATCAATACCGAAGACATTAGTCGTTTTCATACACGTGCCTCTGAAAAGATAAAAACATTGATTGGTAAAATACAGGAAAGAATTGTTATCGTAGGACAAACATTTGGCAGACAAATAGACAAAATTGCCTACAACAGCGATACAACATATCTCAATGAACGAAATACCAAAGCCATAGATTATTTTTTTAATGAACTTCAAATGATAAATCAGCTCGTATTTGTTCTCTGTTATTTGAATTTTGACAATCAAGATATAGGCACGACCGTAGAAGAGCTAAACAACGAATTAAGCATAGAGAAAGAGATAAAAGTACGGCTGATGGAAAGTTTAAAAAATAAAGAATTTGAAGTTGCTACCTATATCAATTTGCGAAACAATCTTTATGCTCAAGGAGATAAACTGAAATTAGACTCATTTAAGGTAAAACAAAAAACATCAGTAAAAGGAATAGAAGAAACTGACCTCTATAAAGCGCTATACGAATGGCGTTTGAAAAAAAGCAAGGAACTCAAAATACCAGTATATTTCATAATTTCTCAAAAAACTATCCTTAATATTGCTGAAAAAGAACCAAAAAGTCTTGATAAATTAGCAAAAATTCAAGGTATTGGAGATAAATCTATGAAAAAATTCGGCAGAGAAATAATGGAAATAATATCAAACTACGTTTTAATTGATTAAATTATGAAAAAAAACAAAATTTTAACAATTTGTATCCTCATATCCCTGCTTATTATCAGTGCGTGCAGTGGAAACAGAAATACAATGATAAAGAAACGCAACAGAAAATGTAAATGTCCAACATTTTCTACTAATAAATTAAACGATGAACGTAAGGAGCAATACGCAACATCACTCTATATGGAAGAATTTTCCATAGACGATAAAAAAAACGATTATCCCTTATATTTTTAATTCTATAAGAATATGACCAAAAAAGTTGGTATTGTTGAGCCTTAAAATGTAATTTATAATTATAAACACTGCTTTCATAAGTGCTGCGACCAAGCAAATAGTCGCAATTTGCATCTTTTGCACAAGTCATCATACCAAAATGAAGAAGATATGAAGTATAAAGATTGTTAAATTTACTGTCGGTAGCAAAAAATTCGTTTTCCATTATATTCGGTGCGTTTTGCATTAAACTTGCAGCACCAACAGGCTTATTTTTATAATATACAACAAAAAGCGTATAATCTCCACATGCAAGACGTTTACGAATATATTTCCTGCCAGCAGGACAAACGCCAATTTCATACATACGTCTGCTATAAACTTTATAAAAATGTTTAATATATTGTCTTCCACCCGATTTTAACACAAGTTCATTGTTAAGTGCCTTACGCACTTTTCTGCGGATGTTAGAGGGGTAAAAGTCAAAAATAGTTCTGTTAGCATCTTTGAGATTAAAACAAAAGTTTATTTTATCTTTATAAAGGAAATTACTGAATGCACGGCGGTCACGTATTTCCCATCTTACGTTGCGTGTAGTACATATATTTCCGTCTTCTGTTTCATACATAGAAAAAAAGGGATTTGGAATTTCTATGCCATCTGTTTCCAAAACGCCTTCAGACATATAGGGAAGACTCAACCAACGAAAACCACATTTTGACATTAAAAGATTAACCTTTCTGCCATTATAAAAAGTTAAAGGTATGCGATGTATTTTTTTCCCATATCTTTCAAATTTGCGTATAAACTCGTCAGCATTTTGCAGTTCTATCATTTTTACTGTTTCATTTTATTGCGGCAAAAATAGTGTTTTTTTATAAATGAAGCAATTATTCTCTGATTATATTCATTCAACACTCTTCTGTCAAGTTTCTTTCATACTCAAACTTTGAAGCAAAAAAGGAAAGCAGGCAGAAAAATATGATAAATCAAAGACATTATCCTCATAAAGCATCCCATAGAATCCGTCTTGCACCACAAATTTAAATGCCGCACTCGCCGCAAAACAAAACATACTCAAAGCAGCATAAGAATAAAAATCCTTTTTCGTCTTACAATGCAAAGCCAAAACAAGAGCCAGAACAACGTTTATTAAAATCAACCAAATATTTGTCTGATAACTTGTCTGCAAATATATTGGGCTGTACTTAAAATGAATAAGCATATCAAAATTCCAAAATAAAAATGGAACAAATGGCAAAAGAAAGCCTAAAATAAAAAATATTACAAATATAATTTTGTCTCTCATTTCCATTTTCAACCATGGGCGAAATAAAAAAATTAAAAGCGGTATCATCACAAAAAAACGCGAACAAGCAAACAACCCAATGAAAAAAGCAAATAAAAATTTGTGCTGCCAAATTTTATGCGGATAATAAACGAGCAACAAACATATAATTAGCACAGCAAAAACGTTATACATCAAATCACTTTTAGTCGCAATCTCAAACCAAAAAGCAGGAGATAAACAAAGCAATAGCAAAAATTGGACACCGTCCATTACCCTACTCTGCAATTTATAAAGAATAAAAAACAAAAGAATAAGAACTACAAAAAGCATATAACTAACATTACCTAAAAGATAGAAAGGAAAATGAAGCAGTTGCCAAAAAGGAAAGGGTGATATGTAAGAATTTTCTCCATTTAAATGTGTGTGTGCCGAATACGGATAAACACCTCTAAACAGACTGTCATTCCAATTGAAAATAGCCGTCCAGCGTTCTGTATCAAGTTCATAAGGACTTATTATTAAAAGCAAAAAAACAGAAAATATCATTATAAATCCAGCAATCACAAAGAAAAAAGTATTGTATGTCCCTCGCGATATATGTCGAATAGCCTTCTGATAAAAAAGCATAAAAACAATTATCAACAAGCCATAAATCAGTGATAAATATATAGAATTCAATGTAATTTTCTCCACATATCGCAAAATAAACATCTCATTTGCAAATAAAAATATGGCAAAAAGAACAAAGTTCATAAAATTTTTTTTCAATCTTTTTTTCATAAACTAACTATCTGTATTTTCTGCAGTAAAAGTATAAAAAAAATTCTGATAAAATATGTTAAATTTTCGTTAAAACTAAATTTTATAATATTTTTATTATGAAAAATTATATTATATTAAAAAAATATATTATCTTTGCATCCTTAAATCATTAAACATGATATAAAAAGTATATAAATATAAAAGAATCACTATGAGCCGCAAAATTATATCTCTTAAAACTAATGTGATGATATATAACATTGTTCGTTATATATCCAAACGCTATACCAATCATATCCCGCTCGTCTTATAGCAATGGAAACATCACATTAGAAAATTTACAACATACTTCCATAATATATGGTTTGTTGTAGGCAATGACAATATAATATGTAGATGAAAAAAATATGCAATAATTTCGTAGAGAGAAAAACTAAACAAAACAACGTTAAGCACTAAAATATATTTGTAAAACAATAAATATTTAGAACCTCAACAAAAGTTACTGCAAAAAAAGAGGTTGTTCATTTTTTGACAACCTCTAATAATAAAAAATGAAAAAAAATTATTTACAGGAGCAAACAAGATTTCTGTCGCCATAAGCGTCATCAACTCGCCCACATGCTGTCCAATATTTATCATCGTGTGGCAAAGGAAAAGCTGCCTTTTCTCTCGTGTATGGTTTATCCCAGACATCTGCACAAATCACTTGTATAGTGTGAGGTGCATTTTTTATAACGTTATTTGTTTTATCAATTTTACCATCTTCTATATCCTGAATATCTTGTCTGATTTGCAGAAGTGCATCGCAAAGTCTGTCCATTTCACTTAAAGGTTCGCTTTCCGTAGGTTCAACCATCAGCGTACCATGAACAGGAAAAGCAACAGTAGGCGCATGAAATCCGTAATCCATTAAACGTTTTGCAATATCAATACATTGAATCCCTGAAGATAATGAGAATGGATTACAATCCAGTATAAATTCGTGGGCACACATACCCTCTTTACCTGTATAAAGTATATGATAAGCTTTTTCTAATCTGGCTCGCATATAATTAGCATTAAGAATAGCATATTTTGTTGCATCAGTTAATCCTTTTCCACCCATCATCAACAAATAACCATAAGTTATGACAAGCAGTTGTGCAGAACCATAAGGTGAAGCTGCAACAGCACTTCCTTTAGTACCAAGAGACACCACGGGATGTGAAGGCAAATAATCTGCTAATTTCTCGCTTACGCCAATAGGTCCAACGCCAGGTCCTCCTCCTCCGTGAGGCATTGCAAAAGATTTATGCAAATTCAAATGGCATACGTCTGCTCCCATAAATGCAGGAGAAGTAAGCCCTATTTGTGCATTCATATTTGCTCCATCCATATAAACAAGCCCACCATTAGCGTGAATGATATTTATAATGTCAATAATTCCTTCTTCAAATACACCGTGAGTAGAAGGATACGTTATCATCAGACACGATAGTTTGTCTTTGTTTTCTTCTGCTTTAAGACGTAAATCTTCTATATCAACTTCGCCTTCCTCAGTAGATTTTACAACTATTATATCCATGCCAGCCATTGCCGCAGAAGCAGGATTTGTTCCATGAGCTGATGCAGGAATCAAACAAACGTTACGGTCTTCCTGTCCATTGGCTCTCTGATAATTTCTAATTGTAGTCAAACCTGCATATTCTCCTGCTGCGCCAGAATTGGGTTGGAAGCTTATTTTTGCAAAACCTGTTATTTCACATAACCATCGATTCATATTTTCTATCATTTCAAAATATCCTGCGGCTTGTTCTGCCGGAACAAAAGGATGAACGTTTGCAAATTCACTCCATGTAAAAGGTATCATTTCTGCTGCTGCATTAAGTTTCATAGTACAAGAACCAAGCGGTATCATTGCACGATTTAAAGACAAATCTTTAACTTCCAGCTTTTTTAGATAACGCATCATTTCTGTTTCGCTGTGGTATTTTTTAAAGATAGCATTTTGAAGAAACGCACTCTTCCGTGCTATGGAAACAGGTATATTGTTTTCAAGTTTATATTTTTTTATCTGATTTTCAGCACCAAATTGTTGTCCGGCAGCAAAAACCGATAATACCTTATTTATATCTTCCAATGATGTTGTTTGATCAATGCTCAATGATATGGTATTGCTGTCTATTAAATTGAAGTTCATTCCATTTTCAACTGCTTTGTCGCAAATATTTTTTGCATTTACAGGTGTTTTAAAGCAAAGCGTATCAAAATAAACTTTATTTAATTGAGTAAAGCCCCATTTTGCAGATTCCTTATCTAAAAGACAAGCCAAAGCATGAATATCTTCCGCAATAGCTTTTATACCTTCAGCACCATGCCATGCAGCATATTGCCCTGCAACAATAGCAACAAGAGCCTGGGCAGTGCAGATGTTTGATGTTGCTTTTTCTCTCTTAATATGTTGTTCTCTTGTCTGCAAAGCTAACCGATAAGCCTGATTTCCTTGAGCATCTACTGTTAAACCAATAATTCTGCCCGGAATACTGCGTTTAAATTCTTCTTTACAAGACATAAATCCAGCGGAAGGACCTCCAAAACCCATAGGGACACCAAAACGTTGAGCTGTTCCACATACGGCATCTGCTCCCCATTCTCCCGGAGGCGTAAGCAGAGCTAAAGATAACAAATCTGCAGCCACAGCCACAAACATTCCTTTTGATTTGCAATCCGTCACAAATCCACTGTAATCTTTTACTGCTCCGTTACGGTCTGGATATTGTATCAATGCTCCAAAATAAGTAGCATCCAACTCCATATTACTGTCACCCACAACCACATCAATACCTCTTGGCAAAGCGCGTGTTTTAATTACCGCTATTGTTTGAGAGAAACAGTCTTTATCTACAAAAAATTTATTTACATTATCACGTTGTTGCTGCCGATTTCTACTCGCAAAAAACATTAACATACATTCTGCAGCTGCTGTTGCTTCATCTAAAAGAGAACAGTTGGCAATCGGCAAAGAAGTCATTGAAACAATAAGAGACTGAAATGTGAAAAGAGCTTCCAAACGTCCCTGTGAAATTTCTGCCTGATAAGGAGTGTAAGATGTATACCAACCCGGATTTTCCAGTATATTTCTTTGCAAAACAGCAGGACAAACAGTATTATAATAACCTTGACCGATAAAAGATTTTAATGTTTTGTTCTTTGAAGCAAGAGCTTTCAAATGAGTTAGATACTCAAATTCATTTAATCCTGCAGGAAGATTCAACGGTTTTGTAAAACGTATTCGCTTAGGAACAGTCTTGTCTATTAACTCATCAAGACTTTTAACCCCGATAACGGAAAGCATTTTAGACATTTCCGATTCATTTTGCACACCATTATGGCGTTGAGCAAAGTTATCTGTAATCATATATTATTCCTTTCTTTTTTTTAGTTGTCAAATTCAGCGTGCAAAAATAGTAAAAAATTAGAAAATACCCAATAGTTTTTATTTTTTAATAGATAAGTAAATGATTATTGAAAATTCAATTGTGAATTAAGCATAAAAAAACATTGTGAAAATTTCTTTCACAATGATACTCTAACTTTGTGTTGTAAATCTGTGGCTAAAGTGTGCAATAACTGCATAAAAAAACAGGACAATTTTGAGAAATTATCCTGTTTTTTATTGAGAATATCTTTAATTCTCATTTAATTTTCTTTACTTTTTTTACTTCTTCTTAATGTTGAATATGCAGTATATCCGCCAGCCATTGTCAAAACAAACAATGTTGCCGTGCCAACAGGTGTAGTTGTAGTCTTTGGTTTATCTACTGACTGTTGAGGTGTTGTATTGTCGCCGGATGTTGGTGGTGCAGGTGGTGCAAAACAAAGATTGGTAAAGAGTACCAAAGCCAATGTTAGAAGTGTTTTTTGAATGTTTTTCATGATGTTGTCTCCTTATTTATTTATTACGAATTTAATTGTTTTTGTACCTGTTTTTGAAGTAGCCTTTGCAATGTAAGAACCGCTTGAAAGGTCTAACGTTGTGGAATATTGATTACCACTAATTTTTTCAGAATAAACTGTTTGTCCCAAAGTGTTATAAACTTCAACGTTCTGCAAATCTTTTCCGTCAATGGTCAAACGATTATTGTAAGCCCAAAGATTGAGATATGTTTCGCCTGTAAGATTTTCCAAATTCACTGCATATATCTTTAATATGAAACGATTAGCATTCTCTCCTTTGTCAATGCTGGTTGTATAAACATTACTAGTGGTCATTGGAGTTTCTATTCCATTCTGCAAGTCGATAATAGATACATTTAAATCATTGATATTTGCAACGGAAAGTTCTACAACGGAAGAATTGTAAGCAAACAGATTGAAAGGACAGGTATATGGAATGCTCTTGATGGCATTAGTAACAATATGACGGTTTTCTATTAAGAAATAAGGATAAGTCATATCTTCATTATCGCCGATAAGAACATAAGCATCGTGTATGTCAAAGTCATTGCTTGCATCTTCGTTAAACAGAATATTTGCATGATTGGTCAGATTATTTGAAGTTACATTGAGCATGAGCATTTCTTCTGCCTGTATCTCATTCTTTGCAGAAGTTGGACGATGTATTTGCAGTGTGCCTGTTGCCGATACGGACACATTAACCATAAATCCTCCGGTTACAGGAATTTTATCTGTATTCGTTGCTTGATCATAACTATTGTTTGCTTTGTTCCAAAACCAAATACCGGAAATTCCACCTTGTATTTTCCCACTGTTTTCGGTAAGAAAATCACTAACCTTTATATTTTCAACGAATGGATTGGATAACGAAACCCACTTGCCTGCTGTTAGATAATCGTTAGGACTTACAGGCTCTCCTGTTGGAATAGAAATAACTGTTCCTTCACCATGGGAAAGTATTTGTCCGTGGAAATATAATGTAGTGTTGTCTGCTTCTCCTGTTCCATTATCTGCACCTCCATTCCAAACGAAATAACCCAATCCTACATTCATATTATCCGTACGATAGTTCCAAATGGTATTGTCATCGTCAATCCAGTTTGTTGCTCCTCGCCACATATTTTGATTGTAATCATAAGAATAAGATACGATATAATTCTTTTTTGAATTTTGGAATGCAGATATATTTCCTAACGGATTGTCGTTATTGGTATTTGACAAGAATTCCTGATTATTGGACATCCATGAGAAATAAGTTGTTCCTATTGGAGAACCAACATATTCCCATTTTGCATAAACAAGTTCGCGTTCAACAGTTACCGTATAACTATTAGTGCTGTTATTTATCAGTTGTCCGCCGTCTGCTATTATGATGCTGTCAGGTTCATCTCCTGTCCAGCCTTCAGGAATTGTTACCGTATTTGATGAAACAATGGTGAAATCTGTACTTGTGCCATCCCATCCTGCAGCAATCCATGGATTGAAAGGGTTAACAACTTTAACGGTTGCAGTCTGTGTGCTTATGAAAGGACAGGCTTTGTCATCCACTGCACTTATCAAATGGAAAACAAACTCATGATAATTTCCAACTTCAGGAGCATTTATACCAATAAGAGCAGGAAAGGCTATTAAATGATACCCGTTTTCGTCAATTACAGCATCAGCATATTCATCGGGTGTTACCGTTGTATGAACAGGGTCTTCCGACGAACCGTTATTTCCTGCAGAAACACCGTTTATTGTATTTTCTGTCCAGAAATAAATATCCATAGGATTATTAACAATCGTTCCCTTAACCTTTAAGATAACATTTCCATTATAATTAACTACCTGATCGTCCATTGCAATTTCAGGTTTGTCTACATCATCAATTATATTGTTAAAATAAATCCATGAAGTAGCCTGATAAGTTTCAACAGTTCCGCAAGGAACATGAACAGTAAGATTTGTTTGGTCTCTACCGTCAGGAACACGGAAACTGAAATCGTCTGTAGCAGTTTCATCTCCGACTGTTCCGCTAAGCGTTGGAGGCGTAGTTGATAAACAATAAATGTCTTTTAACCCTCCTGTATTTTGGAATGCCCGTATTGCTATTAAAGGATTGCCTTCTATTGTTAAAGTTTGCAAATCATAACATTCTCTAAATGCTTCTTCTTCTATTGATGTAATAGAACTTGGAATTGTTACAGACGTTATTTTATGGCAATCTCTAAATAAATTCGTTGAAATAGTTGTAAGAGTTGCAGGCAACACTATATCGCCTGTCAATTCAGCACAAGAGGTAAACGCATATCCACCAATACTTGTAATACTGTTACCAAGAACTAATCCCGTTATATAATTTTTACCAGTAGTGTTTGATGGATGTGTTCATTCAAAAGCGTAGTTGCCTATTGTTTTCACAGAATTAGGAATTGTCAATGTTCCCATCAGTCCGCAATACGTGAAAGCCCAATCACCTATTGTCTCAACGCTTTCTCCAAGAGTTAAGGTTGCTAAATTATTGCAATTAAGAAAAGACGCATAACTGATTGTTTTAACATTGTTTCCAATGATTACAGTGGTTAAATTTTGACATTGATAAAATGCTGCTGTCTCTATTGTTGCCAAATTTGCAGGAACATTATTATCGCCAATGGTTACTGTCAATAAATTATTACATAAAGCAAAAGCCGTATAACCGATTGAAGTTACAGAATTAGGAATTGTTACCGAAGTAATACCTGTGTTACTTTTAAAAGCATTTTCGCTAACAGCAGTAACAGTATATTCAACTTCGTCATACGTTACCGTTGCAGGAATTGTCAAAGCACCGCTGAAAGAAGTATTTGCATCAGCCGGTACTCCTGTTCCAATCTGCACATAATTAGGATTTAAATTTGTGATTTTGTAAGTGATTCCGTTACCGGCAGTAAATGTACCACCAACTTCACTTCCGCTTTGCCCGAAGGCTACATTCAGGCTTTCTCCCAAAAAGACAAAAGCCATCATAAATATGATTTTCTTCATAAATATATTAAATTATTAAAAGTTAGATTCAGATAAAAGTCCGTTTTTTGAACTTGCAAATATACAATTATTTTTTGAGATTCCAAAATTTATAATAAAAAAATAAATCACATTTTACAATCCGCTCATCATTATTATGTTTTCCTCAACCCCCGTTCCAACCACCCAAACCCTCGTTTCAATCGCCGCAACCATCAGTCCGAAGGACTTAATTTTCATAACCGCAACGCCAACGGCTTGCGGAAACGCAACAACCCTCGTTTTCATCAATTCAATCATTCTCAATGGTTTATCAACTTTGATTGCCGTCCGTGCAACGTCCGTTGCAAACTTTGCAACGTTTGTTTTGAACTTTGCAACGGACGTTGCAAACTTTGCAACGTTTGTTTTGAACTTTGCAACAGACGTTTCAAACTTTGCAACGGACGTTTTGAACTTTGCAACGGACGTTTTGAACTTTGCAACGGACGTTGCACGGTCTCCAACCAACGTTGCAAACTTCAAAAACTTGGTTTAAAACCTTTAAATCCACGTTTCAACCCTTCCAACCAAAATTTTGGGTCTAAAGAAAAATATTGATTCTCGATTAATATTTATTGAACGGGAATCAATATTTATTGAACGGGAATCAATATTTATTAATCGGGAATTAATATTTATTAATCGGGAATTAATATTTATTGAACGGCGATTAATATTTATTGAACGGGAATCAATAAATATTAATTGAGAATCAATATTTTTCTTAAGACCTAAAACGAAGGTTTTAAAGGTTGAAACAAAGATTTTTAATCCGTTGAAAATGATTGCATTGACGGAAACAATGGTTGCTGCGTTTCCGCAAGCCGTTGGCATTGCGGTTATGAAAATTAAGTCCTTCGGACTGATGGTTGCTGCGGTTGGAACGAGGGTTTTTATGCTTGAAACGAGGGTTTTAAAACATTAAAGGTGGCTCTCGGATGCGTAAATGCCGAAAACCACCTCCATTAAATAAATAACAGGTTAAGCCATAAACATTGCAATATCCTCATCCACAGTTCCAATCGGGGCTATCCCAAAGGTCTCAACAAGAATCCTCGCAACAGCAGGCGAAAGAAAGCCCGGTAAGGTCGGTCCCAAGTGTATGTTCTTCACTCCAAGCGAAAGCAATGCCAAAAGAACGGTTACAGCCTTCTGCTCATACCACGCTATGTTATAAACGATTGGTAACGAATTAACATCCGAAAGCCCAAAGACTTCCTTCAATTTTAAGGCTATCAGAGCAAGCGAATAGGAATCGTTACACTGACCCGCATCAAGCACTCTGGGGATGCCGTTAATGTCCCCAAGATTTAACTTGTTGTACCTGTATTTTGCACAGCCCGCCGTAAGAATAACCGTATCCTTCGGAAGACTTTCCGCAAACCGAGTATAATATTCACGACTCTTCATCCTGCCATCGCAACCCGCCATAACGATAAACTTCCTTATTGCACCCGTTTTAACGGCTTCAACAACCTTATCCGCTAAAGCAAAAACCTGTTCGTGTGCAAAACCGCCCGTTATCTCTCCCTTCTCTATTTCTGTCGGAGGCGGACAGGTTGAAGCATGAGCAATGAGTGCCGAAAAGTCCTTCCTGCCCGTTTTTTCATCAACGGAAATATGTTTGAAAGCAGGGTATCCGGCTGCTCCTGTGGTATAAACACGGTTGGCGTAGGTGGAAGTTGATTTTGGCGGAATGAGACAGTTGGTTGTCATAAGGATAACGCCCTTGAAGGATTCAAAGTCCTCATTTTGATGCCACCACGAACTGCCGTAATTGCCCGCAAAATGAGTGTATTTCTTAAAAGCAGGGTAATAATGAGCAGGAAGCATCTCGCAATGAGTATAAACATCCACTCCCTTGCCCTCGGTCTCAATGAGCAACTCTTCAAGGTCTTTAAGGTCGTGTCCCGAAATGAGAATGGCAGGGTTTTGTCTGACTCCAATATCCACTTTCGTTATTTGCGGATTGCCGAAAGAGGTTGTGTTCGCCTTATCCAAAAGAGCCATAGTGCGAACTCCCGTTTCTCCGCATTTCAAAACCATTGCCACCAACTCGTCTGCCGAAAGAGACTTGTCGGTCGCTTCCAGTGCCGCCTGAACAAAGGTATGGATCTCTCCGTCCTCAAATCCAAGATTGGCAGCATGTTGAGCATAAGCCGCAATACCTTTTACGCCATAGGTCAGAAGTTGTTTCAACGAGCGTAAATCTTCATTTTCTTCCGCCAAAATGCCTGTCTGTGCCGATAAATCAATTTTTGCACCCAACATTTCGGCTTTCGCAATCTGCGTTTCAAAGCGCTGAGCGTCAAAATTGGCGTTAGTGACGGTCATAAACAGGGACTCAATGATGAATTTGTTTATTTCATCGCTTTCCTGTTTTTTTTCACGCAAACGGTTGTTGATTTTGGACAAATCTTTCAAGAGGTAAATCAAATCGTCCTGCATATTTGCAATATGTTCGCTTTTCCCGCAAACACCTTTAACTGTACAGCCCTTACCTTGAGCTGTTTCCTGACATTGATAACAAAACATGATCTTTTTAAGTTTTATTTTATTTTGATGCAAAATTACGGCGTTGAAATCACAAGTTGTGTAACCGAAGTTACACTTTCGGATTTTTTTTAATTTTGCAATGAATTAAAAAAGAAAATTATGAGTATGGAATCGCTTTTTCGCTGTCCTGTTTTCAACAAAATAGCGGAAGAAAAAAGGCAGGAATTTCTCCAAAGGCTTAATTACAGCATCAAAACTTTCAAAAAGAACGAGCGAATAGCCACTCAGGGAGAACGAATTGATTATCTCTATGTATTATTGAATGGAAAGGTGAAGACCGAAATGATTTCAAACGCAGGAACTGTTATAAGAATAGAAACAATTAACGCTCCCGACACTTTGGCTTCTGCTTTTCTGTTCGCAAAATCAAACTGCTTTCCCGTTGATGTTACTTCTATGGAGAAAAGCGAGATAATGTACATCTCAAAGCAATCTATTATTTCCCAACTCTCGGAAAACGAACCGTTTTTACTTTCATACATGGAAATGAACGCTTATCGCACCATTCTTTTGTCCGAAAGACTGAAGCTTTTAACTCTTAAAAGTATAAAAGGACGGCTTTCCATTTACATCCTGCAACATTCAGTCGGATTAAACTGCACATTTACCATGAATAAAACGCAACTTGCGGAATACCTTTCGGTAACCCGCCCCTCACTCTCAAGAAGTCTGTCGCAAATGAAAAAAGAAGGAATCATTGAAATCAAAGGGCAGAACATTAAAATACTTAATATAAATGCCTTAAAAGAACTTATACTTTGAATCTTGGTTTTTGGATATAATAAAAGATAAAAGAGAAACTCCGTATCAGGATTCGGTAATGACCTTACGGCTTTTAGAATAAACAGGACTTATTATTTCACCACAAACCGTCGCTTGAAAACAGCAAAATAAGCAATAAATTACTCTAACCCTTCAATCATAAATTTATTTTTTTTTAGAAAAAATTCCCCCATACATTGTTTGATAAAGAGGCGTTGTATGCTGTAACCTTTCAAGAAAATCGGTATAATCCAAATTCTTACTCCACGCTATTTCTGCCAAAGCAGCCGTCCGTGGATAATCCATGTACATTAAATTTTTGAAATCTGTAATATATTCTGTCCAAGTGTTTGCCTGAACACCAATAATGTGTCTCTGCACTTCCGCACCCAAAGAATCGGGAGCAGGATTGAAGTTGTAAACTTTGTCCAATGGAGTTAAACCTCCAAAAGCAAGAGGTTCGGTTTTAGGGTCTGCCTGATACCAATTGAAATAAAGATAGTTTTCGGGAGTCATTATGGCATCATTACCCATTTTTGCAGCAGTTATCCCTCCATTTACTCCCATCCACGACATTATTGTTGCAGTTCCGGTTACGCCTCCTTCCAAAATCTCTTCCCAACCAATGATTGATTTGCCTTTTGTATTCAAAAACTTCTCTATTGTCCTGACAAAATATGATTGGAGTTCATGTTCGTCCTTGCATCCTTGCTCCTGTTTGGTTTTTTGGCATACAGGACATTCTTTCCAGCGTGTTTTAGGACATTCGTCGCCTCCAATATGAATATATTTGCCCGGAAACAGGTCGCAAACCTCTTCAAGAATACCTTCAATAAAACTAAAAGTTGAGTCGTTACAACAAAAAACATCATCAAAAACTCCCCAAGTTCCTTCAACCTTGATACCTCCTCTGCGACATGAAAATTGAGGATATGCTGCCAAAGCAGCACAGGCATGTCCGGGCATTTCTATTTCGGGAATAACAGTTATGTATCGTTCAGCGGCATATTTAACAATTTCTTTTATCTGTTCCTGAGTGTAATATGCACAATAACGTTTGCCATCAAAACGAAGAGGTTCTCCTTTTCCATAATCACGATAATGACCAATCATAGTTTGTTCTCTGCATGAGGAAATTTGGGTAAGAAGAGGATATTTCTTGATTTCAATACGCCATCCCTGATCATCCGTCAAGTGCCAGTGAAAATAATTTAACTTGTTATAAGCCATTAAATCCAAATAACATTTCACTTCTTCAACAGTAAAAAAATGACGACAAACGTCCAGATGTTTGCCTCTGTACGAAAAACGTGGATAATCTTTTATTTTACATGCCGTTTTCGTTATTTGAGTATATTTTTTATACTCATCTTTTGTTTCATTATTACCATTTGGCGTTATGGAAAAGTATTGCATTAGACTTTGAACAGCATAAAAAAAGCCGGGATTGTCATTTGCAGAAATAAGAATTTTGTCTTTCTTCATGTCTATCTCGTATCCTTCTCTGCCAAGTTGCTTGTCACTTGTTAAAATAAAGATAATAGAATTGGCAAGAGAGTATTTAGGATTATCTCTTTTGACAATTACAGGTTTGTCCTCTTTGAAAAATCTGCACAAAATTCCATTTAAGTATTCTGCAACGCTGTATTCGGACGAATTTATGTTGGCAATAACTTTAGTATTGGCATTCAAAGAAAATCCATATTGGCAAATGTGAAATTCAACAGGTGCAGGAATAATATCGCTGCCTGTGTTTATTGATTTGGAAAAACTTCCATTTGCACAAAATACCACTGCTGTAAAAATAATAAGTGTTTTTTTCATCTTTAATTTAGGTTTAATTGAATTACTAATGCACAAAATTACTAATAATTTTTAATAAAATAAAGTTTGAAAAAAATTATTTGAATATTCTATATAAAAAACAGTTCTTTTGTTTTTAATATCTTGATATTTTTTATCTAAAATAAAGTTTTTTAATTGAGAGAACAAATTAATAGCTGTTTGATAATATTATTACATCAAATTTAAAAGTAAAATTATTTTTCTAAATTGCTGTTTTAGAGATTACAAATAATAAATAACAAAAAATTATAATGAAAAATATGAAAATTATTTTGGTAATTGAAAAAAAAGATGTACTTTTGCAACCTCAAAACTAATAAAAGCGGAAATAGCTCAGTTGGTAGAGCGCAACCTTGCCAAGGTTGAGGTCGCGGGTTCGAGTCCCGTTTTCCGCTCATTTTTTGTTTAGTTTGCTCTGGTGGTGGAATTGGTAGACACGCAGGACTTAAAATCCTGTGAACATTGTGTTCGTGCGGGTTCAAGTCCCGCCCGGAGTACAAAAGGGGACTTCCCTCCGTTTTTAGGGGAAAGTCCTTTTTTATTTTGCTTGTAATTGTCTGATAATTCAAGGTTTACAATGAAAAACTGATTGACTGCCAGAGGTTCAATATGCCTGTTTTCTTTGTCAAAATAAAAACCTTGTGGAAACAGCAAATTTTGAAATCTCTTTTTATCCCCCAAATCTATTTTCTTCCACATTTCCAAAGGATTATAAACTAAATCAATGGCATATTTCAGAAAATCCGTGAGGTTCAATATGGAATTTTCCATTGTAGCAAGTTCTTGGGTAATTTCAGTTATTTTCTGCTCTGTTTCTTCTATCAGATTCCACAAAATATTCTGCTTCTTGGGATTTGTTTCTACTGCCCAGTTTGCCTCCATTTGTTTAAGTTGAGTTGTCAGTTTGCTTGCTTCTGTTTTCATTCTTTGGGCATCCTGTTTGTTACCCTCTGTCAGACCTGCAAACACTTTGGTTAATTGAGTTTCAAAAACCTGTTTATCTATATCTTTTACAGATGTATTGGTCAGGTAATTATCAAATGCCTCATGCACATAAACAACCTGATTATTGCATTTACAGCCCTTTCTGGAACAAACATAATAGTAAACCTCTCTGTTATACTTCTTTTTCATTTTTGTTGATGCAGAAGCAGTTACATTGTATCCACAACAAGGACATTTCAAAGTACCCAGCAATGGAGCCCATTCTTTTTCCAATTTTTGCTCATAACCTCCTGTGTATTTTGTGTTTAAAACTTCATTTGCTTTCAAAAAAGTTTCTTCAGATATAATTGCAGGATGGTTGCCTTTCACTATTTCCCCATTCAAAAAGTTGTGTGCCATAAGTCCACAGTAGAATGGATTTTTAAGCATTTCAGACAGTTTTTGTTTGGTAATGTAATAGCCCAATTTTTCAAGCCTCAACCTGATTTCTTCATTGGTAAGTTTTTCATCTGCTTTCCAATGAAATGCCTTTTTAATA
>JAISUE010000045.1 GCA_031272245.1 Bacteroidales bacterium | reverse complement strand
AAAAAACTTTTTTGAGTTTTGAAAAATGTTTTTTGGATTTTGAAAAAACTTTTTTGAGTTTTGAAAAATATTTTTTGAGTTTTGAAAAAACTTTTTTGAGAGTTAAAAAATATTTTTTGGATTTTGAAAAATATTTTTTGAGTTTTGAAAAATGTTTTTTGAAGATGAAAATTTTGGTTGGAAGGGTTGAAACATGGATTTAAAGGTTTTAAACCAAGTTTTTGAAGTTTGCAACGTTGGTTGGAGACCGTGCAACCTCGGTTGGAAATCGTGCAACGTTGGTTGGAGATCGTGCAACGTCCGTTGGAAACCGTGCAACGTTGGTTGGAAGTTGTGCAACCAACGTTGGAAATCCATTAACGACTGTTGAAAAAGCAAAAATCAAAGTTGATAAACCATTGAGAATGATTGAGATGATGGAAACGAGGGTTGTTGCGTTTCCGCAAGCCGTTGGCATTACGGTTACGAAAATTAAGTCCTTCGGACTGACTTTCTATCTCCCATCCATAAATACAAAACAAAAAAATAAAACCGTAGTGACAAAATTTAATTATTAAAAATAAAAAATATATCTTTGCAAATTCAAAGGGTTATCATAATAATAATAAAATAGAATAAAAAATATGGAATTACCATTCGCAGAATCATGGAAAATTAAGATGGTTGAGCCTATAAGGAAATCAACCCGTGAAGAAAGAGAACAATGGCTGAAAGAAGCTCACTACAATGTTTTTCAATTAAAAGCAGAACATGTGTACATTGATCTTTTAACAGATTCAGGTACAGGAGCAATGAGCCAACGACAATGGGCAGAAATTATGTTAGGAGATGAATCCTATGCAGGTGCATCTTCATTTTTCAAAATGAAAGATATGATTAAAAAGATTACAGGCTTTGATTATGTAATTCCAACTCATCAGGGAAGAGCTGCCGAAAATGTTTTGTTTTCTTTTTTAGTTAAAGCTGGAAATATTATTCCTGGCAATTCACATTTTGATACAACAAAAGGACATATAGAGTCAAGAAAAGCTGTTGCGTTAGATTGCACGATTGATGCAGCAAAAGATACACAACTTGAACTTCTTTTCAAAGGAAATATGGACTTAAATAAATTAGACAAAGCACTGGCAGAAAACAGAGGCAATGTACCTTTTGTAGTATTGACAATTACTAACAATACTGCCGGCGGACAACCTGTTTCTATGGAAAACATAAAAGGAACAAAGGCTGTTTGTGATAAATATGGAGTAAAATTACTTATAGATTCGGCTCGCTTCGCAGAAAATGCTTACTTCATCAAAACAAGAGAAAAAGGATATGAAAATAAAACAATAAAAGAAATTTGTTTTGAAATTTTCTCTAACGCAGATGCGATGACAATGAGTGCAAAAAAGGATGCAATAGTTAATATGGGCGGATTTATTGCAACACGTCATAAAGAATGGTATGAAGGTGCAAAAACTTTTTGTATTCCTTTTGAGGGATATTTAACTTATGGCGGAATGAATGGCAGAGATATGAATGCGCTTGCCGCAGGTTTAGATGAAAATACCGAATTTGACAATCTTGAAACTCGTATCAAGCAAGTTGAGTATTTGGCAAAGCGATTAGATGAATTTGGTATTCCATATCAACGTCCATTTGGCGGACATGCAATATTTATTGATGCTCCAAAAGTTCTTACTCACGTTCCAAAAGAAGAATTCCCTGCTCAAACATTAACTTGCGAATTATATTTGGAAGCAGGAATTAGAGGTTGTGAAATAGGTTACCTACTTGCAGACAGAGATCCTGTTACACGTCAAAATCGTTTTGGTGGATTAGATTTGTTACGTTTGGCAATACCAAGAAGAGTATATACAAACAATCATATGGATGTTATAGCTGTTGCATTGAAAAATGTATACGACAGAAGAGAGAAAATAACACGTGGAGTTGAAATTACTTGGGAAGCAGAACTTATGAGACATTTCACTGTTCAATTAAAAAGACTTCAATAGTCAATAATTGATAAATTAAAAAGCGGTGTTTCTTTTTGAGACACTGCTTTTTTATAACTTGATTCTAATCTTTTCAAAAGTATCAAAAGAAAAAAATGTAACTTTTTTTAAGACCTTGCGTATAAATTGGCAATATTTAATAATAAATAATCGGATACATAACATAATATGGTAATTAGTATTTTCAAAAAGCATTACGTGATGCAGCTATTCGTTTTAGGATTAGCACCAGTTTTGCTTTGGACAGCGGCATTTATCAATCCTCCTCATGTAGTTTTGACTGAATTTGATATGCCTTTTTACAAATATATTTATTCTATTATCAGTCCATTACCTTTAATTTCTACAATTATCGCTTTCGTAATAATGATTCTTAATGGTATTTTTCTCAATTACATTTTTACAAGCAACAAATTAGTACAAAAAACTACATATATGCCTGCTTTTATGTACTATCTTCTTAATAGCAGTAACTATCAATTTATGACAATATCGTCTCTTCTAATTATGAATTTCTGTCTCATTGTTGCATTATGGTGTTTTTATCGTATATATACAAAAAAAGAAAGTGCCGAAGAGATATTTACTACATCACTTATTATTGCTTTAGCTTCAATGTTTTATATCCCTTCTTTATTCTTTTTACTATGGCTTTGGATTGGATTATTTATTTATAAGGCATACAATTTAAAAAAATGGCTCATAAGTTTGTTTGGTTTTATAACTCCATTTATTTTTTCCCTTATTTATTATTATCTAACAGACCAAGTTGCTGAAAAATTAAATTATTTTGTTGACAATTTTGTGCATCTGCCTTCAATACATCAAATATCAGCACCTATTCACGTTGTATATCTTGCCATTTTGGGAGTACTTACTGTTACTTCTCTGTTTTATGTTCATACTTCCAAAATAGAAAATAATATTATTTATGGAAAAAAATGCAATATCTTAATTATAATGCTTTTCGTTTCTATTTTGTCATTAACATTTGTAATGGAATATTCTGAATTTTCAGCTTTCTTTTCTATACCTTTATCCTTTATATTTACTATTTTTTTATTTGCAAAAAGAAAACTTTTATATTCAAATATAATGCTTTTACTGTTTATTATTCTGACTGCAGTAAAAATTTATTTTACAACTCTATAAATTAAGATAAAACACACAAACTATATCTCTATATACAAATCTTTGTATGTTTTCCCATCTATTTTTAAATCTATAACACAAGCCGAAGTTATGTTATTATCTTTGATTTCAAATACATCTGCGTTGAGAGGACAATGTATTACACTTATTATATCATCTCCTTTACGAATTACCAATTCTTCTAACAAATTATCTTTATCACAAACCAAAATTCTATCCTCATCTGCCCACAAAAAAACAGAATTAAAATCATAACTAACAGGACTTACAAAATGTATTTTATAACGTTTATCTGTTGTGCCTTTTGATAAATGAATATTAAATTCAGCATTTTCACAAATATTTTGAAAGCTTTTTTTTGTTTTATCTTCTAAAAAAATATTTAAACCTTCATCTTCTATAGATGATAAATTACTCATTTTTACGCTTACATCAACATCACGTTCTGAATAAAAGCCTATGCCAAATGTAGTTGGAGTTGTAGAAAAAGTATTAACAGACAATTCTTCTCCGGATACTATGCTATAAATTTCCGGATTATCGCTTGTACCAAAAAGTTTATGAGCATCCATATAATCAAAACCATTTTTAGCATTAGGATTTTTACGAAATATTATATAGTTTTTATTTATTCCATTTGAAACTGAAAGTGTAAGAAAATTTTTTCTTTCATATAGAGAATGGTTATCGTTGCTGTTTTTATTGTGATTACTTGCATTATTATTAACAGTAGAAAATGTTGCATCAACCTGATGAGAACGCTTAAACGTTATTTCCGAATCTGTTTTCAATGCTTCAACAAAAAATGCAGAAAGTGAAGGAATTATTGTTTGTACAGAATCAATTATAACCGGATTGTAAAAACCTGAAGAATCAAGTGGAAAAATAGCATTACCCTGTATTTTTTCATCAATATCTGCATAAAGTTTGCGACTGTCTAAAGGAGCAGTAAAAGGGTTTCCAAGCAAATTCCAACGATCTTTATTTTGTGATACCAAGGGAAAATTTATATTTGAGTTACAAAGTATTCCATCATACTGAACTTTTAATGGTTTTTGAGTATAAAGAGCATAGCCATGCCCAGCTTCCAAAACAAATTCAGGGTCAGTTATATATTGACTCCAATGATCTCCATGTTCAGAGACTATTCCTGTATTGTAAGTCATTAACCAAGTTTCATTATCATTACGTTTCATTGAAAAAACATACGCCTTTGTTTTATTCACAGCAGGTGAAATATAATTCCATTTCTGTGGTATAAGTCGCTGTTCAACTGAAAAATATGAGTTTTTACCATAAATAATATCATCTGATACACAAAAAAACTTTCCAGTATGAATATCCACATTACAACTATCTCCCAAAATCAAAGTAGAACAAAACACATCATTAAGAACTTTTGCTTTTACTTTTTTAGAAATCATTACAAAATCATTCTCTGAAGGTATTTCCTTATCTTTCCAATTCATTCTGTCATGCCATTCACCCGATTTTATCATAGTTTTTATCTTTGGAGAGCCAAAATATACATTATATAATGTAAGACCTGAGTCAGCGGTAAAAATAATAACAAGTTTATTTGCCAAAGGTGGCGAATAAAGCTCTGAATGATACTCCTTATTTGTCAATTTATCACCTGTTTGCGACAGCAATAAATTATCTCTGTACCATAAATATGATAAAGTTAAATTTGACGAAGTTTCATACAGTGTATTAAATTCAAATACATATCTATTATTAGAAAACACAGGTATTGTCAAAGAGAAATTATTCCGTTGCGAGTCTGTTTTATAAACACTTACTACCGATGTTTCAAGCTGACTTTTTCCAAAAGGTTTATTGTTTTCGGCAGATGCAACAATATTTATCTTTAAAGGTTTTGATAATTTTTTCGTTGTTATAACTAATTGTGCAACATGCTTTCCTTCCTTTTTTGGAAGATAATAAAGATTTATGGTTTTATTAGTATTTGAATCTGTATTTATAGTCTTTACATCAATATGAAAATGTTCTTTATCCCTCCCTTCTATTTGCAAATTTATATCTCCTCGCAAATAAAAACCATAAATGTTAATACGTTTTACATCCGGATAAGTATAAGGTAAAGCTATATGATTAAATACTATTTCATCTTCTACAGCCAAACCGCTTTCTTTATATTCAATAAATATCTGCGGTTCTTGTGAAAAGGGGTCATTGTTATAAAGAAGTTCTATATCTCTAATTCCTATATTTGGATTAACTCCGTTACCTTTTACTTTTGAAATTCTCCAACTCACTTGTACAAATGGTTGATTATTGCAATCTTCCGGAAGATTTACAGCAAAATTTTGCTCTGTAATTCTATTTGTTGAAATAAAATTAATAGCCATTTTTTTTCTGTTAGGTACATCTTTCCATTTACCATCTTTTTCTGTACGATATTGCAATCTTGCAATCCAACGAGATGAAGAAGCCTGTGAAGTAAAAGCTTGATAATTTAATCTGATACTGTCTTGATTGATAGTAGAAAAACTTATTAAAAGCCTTCCATCTGAAACTTTTTGGGGAGATGTTATTTTCGTTTTTTCCCCTTTTAATGTGTAAATTGAATCCTCTTGTGCTACAAGCCATAATGGAATTATTAAGAATACGATAGCGATAATTTTTTTGCCCTTTACCATAAATACCATTTTTTCAAACATCTATCTAATTTATTAGGCAAAGGTAATAAAAATATCGTAAAATACTATAAATACATTATTTATCTTATATGTTTTTTTTAATTACTATCAAGTTATATCAAAATTAAACCACAGCATATCGTTTAAACTAAAAATTATTATTTTCCTAATTATGAAGATACTGTTTTAGAAAATATACAACAAAACAGTCAAAGATTATCTCAAATACCTAAAATCAACATTACATACGTTAAAAAAAACTTTTAATATTACTATGAATCCTTTCAAAGTCTAACGTATTCTTTTTTAAGACAAGGCAATCATTTTTAATCGGTTAAAAACCTTGATTGCAAGTAGTTAAAAATTTATTTATCAAGAAGTAATTTTTATTTATCAAGAAATAATTTTTATTTATCAAGAAATAATTTTTATTTATCAAGAAATAATTTTTATTTATCAAGAAATAATTTTTATTTATCAAGAAGTAATTTTTATTGCAAAGCATAAAATCAGATTAAAATGTCCTAAAATACTTTTTAGAAGATAAAAAAAATGTTATTTTACAAAATGAAATTTTTTAATCTTTATAAAACTGTTTTATCCTGTATTTTTAATATTGAATTTATCTATCATATTTTTTAGAATATCCAAAATCATAAATCTAATATTATTCATATTTTTGCCGACACAAAAACTACTTATATGGATAGAGAAAAAGTTATAGAGGCTTTAATTTTTTTAGGAAAAGAGATAACAAAAAATATATCTAATGAACTGTTTCAAAATGTAATACAAAAAAACTGTGAGGCAAACTTATGGTTTAAGGAAGATGATGTAAGATATGCCATTTCATCTATTGCATTATGGCTTAATGAAGATATATTGTATAATTTTTGTGGTAAATATCAATATACACATAAACCTAAATCCGTTGCTGTAATTATGGCTGGTAATATTCCTGCTGTTGGTTTTGCTGATATGTTGCATGTTTTGCTTTCAGGTCATAATTTCATTGGGAAATTATCGCATCAAGATAAAATTTTACTTCCTTTTATGGTTGAAATAATGAAAAAAAGAGTACCCGAAATAAATAACATTGTCAAATTTTCCTGTGATAAAATTAATAATTTTGACGCTGTAATTGCAACAGGTTCTAACAATTCAGCATCATATTTTGAATATTATTTTAGAAATTATCCTCATATAATAAGAAAAAATCGTTCATCTATTGCTATAATTTCAAATAATTTTGAATATAATAACTACAATTTTTCATCATTTGCAGATGATGTCTTACTGTATTTTGGATTAGGCTGTCGCAATGTGTCTAAAATTTATTTGCCTGTGGGTTTTGATTTAGAAATATTTACAAAAGTTTTTGCCTCTCATTCCAAAGTTTTAGACCATAACAAATATAGAAATAACTATGAATATCATAAAGCTATTTATATAATGAATAATGTTTCATTCTTTGACAGTGGTGTAGTTCTTATGTTGGAAAACAAAAATCTCCACAGCCCTGTATCAGTTCTTAATTATGAATATTATAACAATAACACAAATGATATATATTCCAACATAATTGAAAATAACAAAGAAGAAATTCAATGTATCGTTTCAGATAAACATTTTCCAAATACTGTTTCTTTTGGTAAGGCTCAACAACCTGCAATAAATGATTTTGCAGACGGAATAGATACAATGAAGTTTTTAGAGTTAATATAATGAAAAAATTTAATCGTTTTTACGCCTATATAGCTGTTTGTGCAGCTATGTTTTTCTGGGGAATAAGTTTTGTCTGGACTAAACAACTGCTTAATAATGGATTTAATGTTATATTTATAGTTACAACTCGCCTTATTGTTTCATTTCTATTATTGTTTCTTATATTTAAATTTACAAAAAGACTTGAAAAAGTAAAAAAACAGGATATTCCAAAATTTCTCTTTTTAGCTTTTTTTGAACCATTCCTTTATTTCATAGGAGAAAATTATGGATTGAAATATGTTGATGCAAGTTTTGCTGCAATTTTTATAGCAATAATACCTGTTGTTATTCCTTTGGGGTTAAGGTTGTTCTGTTATGAAAAAATAAATAATTCAATAATAATAGGAGTAATTATTTCAATAATTGGTATAATAATAATGTCTGTTGGAAATAGTTTTTCATTTAATGTAGATATAAAAGGTATTCTTTTGCTTTCACTTGCTGTATTATCAGCTGCAGGATATAGTATAATGCTTTCCAAATTACTTAACTACAATCCTGTAACTATAACTGTTTATCAAAATCTTATAGCATTTGTTTATTATCTTCCTTTGTTGTGTATAACTAATTTTAAATCCGTCATCAACAATACTGCATTGACAATGCAATGGAATTTTGAAAGTTTTTTTGCTCTTGTAATGCTATCAGTCTTTTGTTCATCTATAGCTTTTATTGGTTATTCTTATGCCGCAAAACATATAAGCATTGCAAAAGCATCTGTATTTACTAATACTATTCCTGTAATAACTATTGCATTTGCCGTTTTAATTGGACAGGAACATATAACAATAAATAAAATAGTTGGAATATTTATAGTCATTGGCGGTGTATTTTGCAGTCAATTCATGATAAAAAAGAAATAATGTATTTTATTTTTACATAATATAAAATAATTTTCATTGCTTTGCGTTTGAAAAAGAGAAAATTGAAAAATAAAACTAAATAAAATATGGATATTGTTGAATTAAACGAAAAAATTCAGAAGGAAAGTGCTTTTGTTGACAGTATAATGTTTGAGATGAGTAAGGCTATTATTGGTCAGAAAACAATGGTTGAAAGATTAATAATAGGTTTACTTTCCGATGGACATATTCTTTTGGAAGGCGTTCCTGGTTTAGCCAAAACGGCAGCTATTACTTCTTTGGCAAAAATAATTGATGCCAAATTCAGTAGAATACAATTTACACCGGACTTATTACCTGCTGATGTTGTAGGAACTCTTATTTACAGTCCGAAAGATGAAGTTTTTAATGTAAAAAAAGGACCTGTTTTTTCAAATTTCGTACTTGCTGATGAAATAAACCGTTCTCCTGCCAAAGTACAATCAGCACTGTTAGAAGCAATGCAGGAAAGACAAGTTACGATTGGAGAACAAACCTATCAGTTACCAAAACCTTTTCTTGTTCTTGCAACTCAAAATCCAATAGAACAAGAAGGAACTTATCCTTTACCTGAAGCACAATTAGACAGATTTATGATGAAAGTTGTAATAACCTATCCTAATAAAGAAGAGGAAACAGAAATCTTACATCAACAAATCTTTTCACAGAAGCAACCTTTAAGTGTAATTATCAAACCTGAACAAATACTTTATGCTCGTAAAGTGGTAGAAGAAGTTTATATTGATAAGAAAATTGCAAACTACATTACAGATATTGTTTTTGCAACTCGTTTTCCTGAACAATATGGAATGGAACATTTGAAATCTTTTATCTCTTTTGGAGGCTCACCACGTGCAACAATCAATTTAGCGTTAGCTTCACGCTCATACGCTTTTATCAAAAGACGTGGATATGTAATACCTGAAGATGTACGTGCAATTTGTATGGATGTTATGCGACATCGTGTAGGGTTAACGTATGAAGCAGAAGCAGAAAATGTAACTGCCGAAAATATCATAAATGAAATAGTGAATAAAATAGATGTACCTTAATTAAGGTAAAATCATATATTATAATTAAGGGTTTGAGAATAAATTTTCAAACCCTTAATTATAATATATGATTTATTAAATTATATTACCTTTGCCCATAATTTTAATTCTATTTTTAATTTTTTAGTTGTGTGGCGTATATTCAAATATCTTAAAAACTATAAAAAGGATGTAATTCTGAATGTTATATTTAATATTCTATATGTTTTTTTCTCACTTTTTTCCTTTATTATGGTTATTCCTTTTATCTCTGTCCTGTTCGGATTAGTTTCTTCACCGCCTATATGCCCTGAATTTTCTTTTGATAAAGATACAATTATTGACATTATAAGTTATAATCTAAATTATTACAAGAATATCAAAGGAGTTTTTACATGTCTTTTGTACATATCTATTACATATATTATTTTTATTTTCTTTGCATGTTTTTGCAGATATATGGGTATGTATTTTCTTGCACCAATAAGAAATGGAATAGTTGCAGATTTACGACACGATATTTATCATAAAATTACTATTCTACCTCTTTCGTTTTTCACAAATCAAAAAAAAGGTGATTTGATTTCTCGTATGACTTCTGATCTTGCAGATATTGAATGGTCATTACTTTGTTCTTTACAATCACTAATTAAAGATCCTTTAATGGTAATAGTTTTTGTTATTACATTAGTAATTGCAAGCCCTAAACTTTGTTTATTTACATTATTGACTATTCCTGTTGCTTTATTTATAATCAGTAAGGTTGGGAAAAGCCTTAAACGAAATTCTATACGAGGACAATGGCAAAATGGCATTCTACTGTCAAAAACTGAAGAAGCTTTAGGAGCTATTCGTATCATTAAAGCATACAATGCGGAAGATAGAGTTAATTCTTCCTATCAACAGCAAAATAATATATTTACACGTATTATGACTAAAGTTTATCGCCGCAAAGAACTTGCATCTCCTGTTACAGAAATATTTACTATCCTTACAATGATTATTATAGTCTTGTTCGGTGGTACAATGGTTATCAAAGGAGAAATTCATCCATCAATTCTTATAGGTTTTGCTCTTCTATTTGCCAGAATAGTTTCTCCTTTACAATCAGTTACAACAGCATATTACAACATACAAAAAGTAAAAGCAGCAGTAAAAAGAGTATATGAAATTCTTGATGCCGATGAAGTAATTGTAGAAAAAAAAGATGCTGTTATAATGCCTGTCTTTCATGATCAAATAATCTTTGAAAATGTAAATTTTGAATATGAACCAAAAGTAAAAGTCTTAAAAAACATAAATTTGACTATAAAAAAAGGTGAAACAATAGCAATAGTAGGACATTCCGGTGGAGGAAAAACTACATTGATGGATATGATACCTCGATTTATAGACCCAACAGGTGGAAAAATTACCATTGACAACACTGATATTCGTAATTTTAATATAAATACATTAAGAGCATCAATAGGATTAGTTCCTCAACAAAGCCTTCTCTTTAATGATACAATCTATGGAAATATTGTTTTTGGACGTAAAAATATTAGTTTAGAACAGGTAATAAATGCTGCACAAATAGCCAATGCACACGAATTCATTATGGCACTTGATAAAGGATATTATACAAATATCGGTGATAAAGGATTTACCCTTTCAGGAGGACAACGTCAGCGACTTTGTATCGCAAGAGCTATATTAAATAACCCTTATATTTTACTGCTTGATGAAGCAACTTCCGCACTTGATACAGAAAGTGAACATATTGTACAACAATCATTACAAAATGCAATGCAAGGTCGCACAACTCTTATCGTTGCTCATCGCCTTTCTACAGTAATTTCTGCTAACAGAATTTTAATATTGGATAAAGGAAAAATAATTAAAGAAGGGACGCATGAACAACTAATCTCTTCTTCTCCTGTTTATAAAGAACTTGTAAGCTTGCAAATGCTAAATAATTAAAAACTTATCTCAACCTGTCTGACGAACGGACTAATATCTCATCTTTTTTAATAGATTTTTGAGCAAGATAAAGTAAAAATATCTGTGCTATTGGAAAATATGCCGCAAGACCATAACTTGTTCCAGTCAAAACCAATCCGACCGGAATATCTTTTGCTGCAACATCTGCCCCAAACAAGAAAATATATCCAAAGTAAAAAACACATATCAATGATGCAAAAGCTACAAGTCGTATTTGTAATATACGGCGTTTATACAGAAAGATTGTAACCAAAGTAATTAAAACTAAAGCTACTTGCAAACCTAAAAGTATAAAATTAAGTGAGAAAATATTTTCTTTGCCTTTTGGATAAATAAAATAGAACCATGCTTCCTGTCCTAAATTTGTTATATCTATTGTCATATTTATCAGAGGAAAAAACAATGTTGTAACCGATAACACTATGACAAGTGTTAAATAAAGTGTTTGAATTCTTTGAATCATATCTTTTTATGTTTTTTTATTATAAATCTTTTATTTTTTAATTGCGACTGCAAAATTAAGCATTATTTTTAATTGTCAAATAATAATTAATTTTTTTCCTAAAACATATTTGCAAAAATCAAAATATTAGTTGCAAAAATCAAAACATTTTGAACCCCCCAAAATACATCATAATTTATAATGTAAAAAAGATAAAAGTAACAAAATTGCTTCATTACTTGCTCTTTCAATGAAGTTGTCTCGAGTTGTCGGAATAAAACATTTCTTTGTTTTTGTATTTCCTGCCTTATCACATACGGCAATCCATATTGTTCCAACAGGTTTTTCTTCGCTTCCTCCTGTTGGACCGGCTATGCCTGTAGTAGCTATCGCATAATCCGTATGTAATAATTTACAAACACCTTGAACCATCTCTATAACAACTTGCTCACTAACTGCTCCAAAATGTTTTAATGTATTAGTTTTTACATTTAAAACCCGCTCTTTGACTTCGTTTGAATAAGCGACAATACCTCCTTTATATATTGATGATGCTCCGGTATTTAATGTTATAAGATGTGCGATATTTCCTCCCGTACAACTTTCTGCAGTTGCAAGTGTTTGATTATTATCTGTAAAATGTTTAAATAAAATTGCAGAGATATTTTGCTCAAATCCTATAAAATAGTCCTTAACCTTTTCTAATAAAAGTGCAAGATTGGATTCAAAAGTGTCTTTTAATTCCTGTTCATCATTTCCTTTAGCTGTAAGTCGCAATCTTATCGTTCCTGCATTTGGTAAGTATGCCAATTTTATCTCTTGAGGTAAATTATCTTCAAAATCCGCTATCATATCAGACAAAAAAGACTCACCTATACCTGCAATGAGTAATGTTTTTTGCAAAATAATACCTGTCTTATAATGTGTTTTTAACAAGGATATAACTTCAGGAAACATTGCCTTCATTTCAAAAGGAACGCCCGGCAATGAAATAATAAGTTTCTTTTCGGAAGTTGAAATACACATACCTGCTGCTGTTCCATAATTATTTTTTATAACTATACAATCTTTTGGTAATAAAGCCTGTTGTCTATTAGTATCTGTAAGCGGCAAACCACGTTTATTAAAATAATCTCTTACCATTTGCAGAGTTTCAACATCTTCAACAAGGGGGATATTTAAAACTCTTGCAAGAGTTTCCTTTGTTATATCATCTTTTGTTGGACCTAAGCCTCCTGTTATAATTACTCCGTCAGAACGTTTTAAAGAAAGTAAAAGAGCATCTTCTATTTCTTTTTTGTCATCTGCAATGGCAACAATATGGCTTACATTAAAACCATAATTAATAAGTTCTTTTGACATAAATGTTGCATTTGTATTTACAACCTGTCCCAAAAGTAACTCATCCCCTATATTTATTATTTCTATATTCATATTTTTTTATTTTTTTCAATCACATATTTATATTTCGGCATTATGAACATTAGCAGCAAGTGCAGCATTAGTTCCTGCTACCCAACCGGTTGAAAAGGCTATTTGAAGATTATAACCTCCTGTGTCTGCATCTAAATCCAGTAATTCACCACACAAATATAATCTCTTTATTTTTTTAGTTTCAAGTGTTTTAGGTTTAACTTCCAGCAAAGAAACTCCTCCCTGTGTAATTACGGCTCTATCCCACCCTTCCGTACCTGTTATTCTCATTATTGCAAAATTTACATCCTGTTTTAAATCAAGTATAACACGCAAATCTTCTTTTGCCGCTATTCTTTGAGCTATTTGTCTGCTTATTTTTAAGATTGCTGCTCCTGCAATACCATAATTAGTAAATTGTACTTCACCTATGGTTTGCGTCAACTTTTTGCCGTTTTTATTAGTAACAGTAACAAGCATATTTTTGATTAAAAATGTATCACCGGATTCTTTTTTACGTAACCGATATGCTTCGGTTGTTATTATATTTTCTGTAAAAAGTCCAACCAAAACAGGAAAACATTCAGTACATTGCAACCCTAATGCCTTACAAATACGTAACCCGTCTCCATTAGAACCTGTTAAAGGATAAGACATGCCTCCTGCGGCAAGAATAATTGAATGGGCAAAAAATTGTCCGACGTTCGTATTTATCCCTGTTGAGCATCCATTCTCACAAATTACACTTTTAACCTCACAATTCTTTATAATTGTACATTTTTCATTACGTTCTAAAAAACGAATTATCGCAAAAAATACATCTATACTTTTATCGCTCTTTGGAAATACTCTGCCTCCACGCTCAATCTTTGTTTCCAAACCAAGTTCTAAAAAAATATCTATTGTATCCTGTGTAAAAAATGTATTAAAAATTGGATACAAAAATCTGTAATCCGAACCACAATGAGTAAGAAATTCATCTAATTCGGAAACATTAGTAATATTAGCTCTGCCTTTTCCTGTTATTCTCAATTTCAATCCACACTGCTTCATCTTTTCTATTACTAAAACTCGCTTATTTTGTTTCAATGCGGCAATAGCTGCAAACAATCCACTTGCTCCACCACCTACAATTATTATATCATAATTCATAGTTCTATTATTGTTCGTTTGCTTGATAACGACAAAAGTACAGAAATAAAATTGACTATATTATTTTTAAGCAAAAGCGCTGTAAAGTTTTGATTTTATTATAATTTCAGAGTTTAAAAAAACCAAAATTATTTGGAGTTTCAAGTTTTTTTCTTACTGATTTTATACCTCATACCTCTGCAGTTATGTGGCAAACCGCTGTCTGCATACGCAAATCCGAATTTTACATCCGCAATCTTAAAATCGTTAAATATGAAAATTAAATATATCTTTAAACAAATTTCGGTGGCTTACAAAAATCAGCAATCTACCTACCCGGGATTCCTGGGTATCTACCGCAAATTTCATGGGGGCTACCACAAATTTCACGGGGGCTACCGCAAATTTCATGGGGGCTACCACAAATTTCATGGGGGCTACCGCAAATTTCACGGGAGCTACCACAAATTTCACGGGGGCTACCGCGCCGTATTAAATATTTAAATATGACAAATGAATAAAAATGTTGCTTTTTCAAACTAAAAACAAAGATTTGTGAGTTGTTACTTTTTGTTACTTTTGTTTTCATCAAAAGCATATTTTATGGAAAAAATATTTTCACGAAGATTAACAAAAGAAGTAAAAGTGGGAAATGTTGGTATTGGGGGCAGCAATCCTGTACGTATTCAATCTATGACAAACACAGATACAATGAATACAGACAAAACTGTTCAACAAGTTTTGCGACTTGCCGAAGTCGGTTGCGAACTTGTAAGAATTACAGCATCAGATACCAAAAGTGCAAATAATCTTTATAATATCAAAAACGAACTTTATAAACACAACTGCAATATTCCACTCATAGCAGATATTCATTTTAATCCGAAAGCTGCAGAAATTGCAGCCAAAATTGTAGAAAAAGTAAGAATAAATCCAGGAAATTATACAGACAGAAATACAGGAAAATTTGATTATACTGACATTGAATATGCAGATGAATTGAAACGCACAGCCGACAGATTATTTCCTCTAATAGAAATTTGCAAAAAACATAATACTGCAATGAGAATTGGGACAAATCATGGCTCTTTGTCTCAAAGAATTATCGGCAGATATGGGAATACTCCTATTGCAATGGCTCATTCTGCTATGGAATTTGTAAAAATATGTAATGGTTTTAATTATAACCAAATAGTTCTCTCAATGAAATCTTCAAACGTATTGGTAATGTCTTTATCTACCCGTTTATTAGTTGAAATGTTAGACAAAGAAAACTTAAACTTTCCTGTTCATCTTGGTGTAACCGAAGCAGGAGAAGGAGAAGACGGAAGAATAAAGTCAGCAACAGGAATAGGTTCTTTACTTTGTTTGGGTATCGGAGATACTATTCGTGTATCACTAACCGAAGAACCTGAAGATGAAATACCTGTCGCAAAAGCAATACTGCAAGCAACAGGATGTCGTACATATAAAGCCGATATTATTTCCTGCCCCTCGTGTGGAAGAACAAAATATGATATTGCAACAGCCGTAAAAAAAGTTAAAGAACGTTGCAGTCATTTAATTGGAATAAAGATAGCTGTAATGGGATGTATAGTTAATGGTCCCGGTGAAATGATTGATGCTGATTATGGTTATATTGGATCAATAGAAGGTAAAGTACATCTTTATAAAAAAGGAAAATTAACTTTTCCAAACGTAGATGAAAAAAAAGCAATAGATGTTTTACTTCAAATGATTGAAGAAGATAAAGCAAGCTCATTACAAAGTGCTTCCCATTGTTCCATGTATTGAGAAAGTAACTTTTTCATATCATTATATTCTTTAAAAAAATCTTTATCGTTGGCGATTGCTATTGCTTTTTGTTCATCATGAAATATATTTTCCTTTTCGGCAATGCGTGTTTCCAAATCTGAAATTTTATTTTCTATTTGCTCTATTTGTGATTTTATTTTTCTTAACAGTCTATTTTGTTCTTTATTTTCTTCATAAACAGCTTTACTTTCAGTAATAACTTTTTCAGTTTTTAATTTTTTATTTTTAGCTTTAATATTTAATGCTTCCAAATCTTCAATATCTCGCATGGAAAGAAAATCAAAAATATCCCCCTTAAAGCAATGTATTTGTTTGTTTTTAAACTCATAAAGCGTATCAGTTAAACCATTTAAAAAATCTCTATCGTGCGATACAATAATAAGAGTTCCGTCATATCGCAAAAGAGCCTGTTTCAGAATATTTTTAGAATCCATATCTAAATGATTGGTGGGCTCATCAAGCACAAGCAGATTTACCGGTGTTAAAAGTAATTTTGCTAAAGCAAGTCGTGATTTTTCACCACCGGACAGCACTTTTACTTTTTTATCTATATCATTTTCATCAAAAAGAAATGACCCCAGAATATTTCTTATTTTAGTTCTTATTGTACCAACTGCTATTTGGTCTATAGTTTCAAAAACCGAAAGTTCCGGATTAAGCAATGTTGCCTGATTTTGTGCAAAATATCCAACGGTAACGTTATAACCCAAACGCATAATACCACTGTAATATTTCAAATCTCCAACTATTATTTTAGCAAGAGTTGATTTACCTTCACCATTACGACCAATAAATGCTACTTTCTCTCCTTTCGTAATCAAAAGATTTATATTTTTCAAAACCTCTTTCTCTTTATTTCTATAACTTTTACTTAAATCTTTAACTTCAATAACAATTTTTCCACTATGCGGAGCAGGAGGAAATGAAAAATGAATAGTAGAAAAATCAACTTCATCTATTTTTTCTAATTCCATCTTTTCTATCTGCTTTATTTTTGATTGTACTTGCTTTGCTTTTGTAGATTTATAACGAAATCTTTCAATGAATTTTTCTATTTCTGCTATTTGTTTCTGTTGATTGGATAAAATAGATGCCTGTGATGCTCTACGTTGCAACATTAAACTAACATAACCTGAATATGAAACTTTATAATCATAAATTTTTCCTGCTGTTATTTCAACTGTACGTTTTGTTACTCTATCTAAAAATGTGCGGTCGTGTGACACAAGCACTATTGTTCCGGAATATGAAGCGAGGAATTTCTCTAACCATGTAATAGAAACTATATCTAAATGATTAGTTGGCTCGTCAAGTAAAATAATATCCGGTTTTTGCAAAAGTATTTTTGCCAATTCTACTCTCATTTGCCATCCACTACTAAATTCATTTAATCCCCTTTCAAAGTCTGAATGTAAAAAACCAAGTCCTATCAAAATTTTTTCTGCTTCAGCTCTCCCTTCCGCAATATTAACAAAGTTAAGTCTCTCGGTTATTTCATAATGTTTAGTTAATAACTGCTCATATTCTTTGCTTTCGTAATCCGTTCTTTTAGAAATTTCACCAGCCAAGTGTTGTTGTTTATTTTCCATTTCCTTTATATGAGCAAAAACTGTCATCATTTCATCTATAACATTTTTTGTTGACGAAGGAATAAGTTCTTGAGGCAAATAACCAATACTTTGGTCTTTTGAACGAACAACAGAACCTGTTTCAGGCTCTTTAAAATTTGATATAATTTTCAAAAGAGTACTTTTCCCTGCACCATTTTTCCCTACTAAACCTATTCTGTCTTTATCTTCAATAACAAAATTAACGTTATCAAAAAGTGTAATACCTGAAAACTGAATAGATAAATTGCTTATAGTAATCATTAAAGACTTTTATTATACATTGTTATTGTTAAATAATAAACGGCGTTTCATCACTAAAACGCCGTTATTGTTCTTAAATATATAAATTTTATTATTATCCTCTTAAAGAGAAATTAACTCGTTTTCCAAATTTATTACGAACCGGTTTGCCTCTCTGCATTGCAGGTTTCCATTTTGGCATACCCTTAAAAATTCTAATCAATTCTTCTCCACAACCGCCACCAATATCTCTTGCTATTTTTAGATTAGTTAAAGATCCATCCTTTTCAACTATGAATTCTATTACAACAGTTCCTTCTATACCTGCCTGACGTGCTGCTTCCGGATAGACAAGGTTCTTCATAATGTAATTATCAAGCCCTTCCGGCAAAGGAAATACAGCCTGTTGTTCAACAACTACAAACGCTTCTTCTTCCTCTACAAGATTCTCTTCTTCAGGTATGTTTTTATTTATAGAAACACCTGTATTAGTATTATCTTTAAATAAATCCAAAATATTAAAAGAATCATCTACTTTAACGGACTCATCTACTATTTCAAATTCTGTAGGTTCTGCCGGAGGCATTTCTTCCGGAGGAGGTGGAGGAGTATTTTCTGTTTGAGGAATATCTATATTTTCTATTGCGACATCATCTCGCCGTATAATCTGTTCTTCGTCACCTTTATCAAAGGTACGATATTCAAAAGCGAATATCATAACACAAAGAGCAACAACAAATCCTATTTCAAGGAAAAGAACTTTTTTGTTTTCAAGATTTGCTTTTTCTGACTTCTTTAATTCCATAGCCAATTATATTTATTGATTATTACAATATTAAATTCTCTATTTTGAGACTACAAAAGTAATACTTTTTTTTTGATTGAGAAAATTAAAAGAAAAAAGATTATTTTTTTTGATTTTATTCTTCTGTTTATCAAACAATATACACAAAAATTCAAGAAAAATAAACAGAATTTCCGTATAAAAAGTTTTGTTATCTTTGCCACCTGTAAAACTTTAAGAATATGAGCGTAAAAGACAATATAATTAAGAATAAACTTCCTTCCCATGTTGCTATAATAATGGATGGAAATGGCAGGTGGGCTAAACAAAAAGGGCAAGAAAGAATTTTTGGGCATCAAAATGGCGTTACTGCTGTTCGTAATGTTACAGAAGCAGCAGCAGAAACCGGCATTAAAATTTTAACACTTTATACTTTTTCTACGGAAAACTGGAACAGACCGAAAGAAGAAATAGACGCTCTAATGTCAATGCTCGTTCATACTATTGCACAAGAAGAAAAAACTTTAATGAATAATGATATTGCTTTGCAAACAATAGGAAATATTGACTATCTACCTCTAAAAACCAAAGAAGCTCTCTTTAATATTATAGAAAAAACAAAGAACAATAAACGAATGACTTTAGTTTTGGCTCTTAATTACTCTTCTCGTTGGGAAATAACAAAAGCTGTCAAAGATATTTGTATGGATGTTTCAAATGACAAATTAAAATTAAATGATATAACACAACAAACAATTAGTAATTATCTTTGTACAAAAAATTATCCAGACCCTGATTTACTTATTCGTACTTCCGGCGAATATCGTTTGAGTAATTATCTTTTATGGCAAATAGCTTACACTGAATTATATTTTACTGATATTTTGTGGCCTGATTTTAGTAAGGAAGATTTTTATAAGGCAATAATTGATTTTCAAAAAAGAGAACGCCGCTTTGGGAAAACGAGTGAGCAGGTACAATAAAAGAAAAATAAAGGCGTTAATAGTAGAAAATCATAAAAATGCAAAGAATGAAATCTTGTAAATCATATTTATTTTTATTACTTATTATTGTTTGTTTGTTTTGTAGAAAAGGTTATGCTCAAACAATAGATATTGACTACTTTTCACCAAAAGAATATGAAGTTGGAGGTATTGTAATTACCGGAGCAGATCATTTAGATCATCCTGCCGTTATTCAATTAGCAGGAATAGCTGTTGGAGACAAGATTGTTATTCCCGGCGATAAGATTACAAAAGCTATTGATGAACTTTGGAGTCAGGGAATATTTGATGATGTAAAAGTAACCGTAGATAAAATAATTGGAAAAACTATCTTTATTAAATATGAATTTGTTTCAAAACCACGCCTTGCTACTTATCGTTTTAAAGGTATAATTCGCAGCGAAGAAGATAAAATTAAAGAAAGAATGAAAATAGGTATGGGTGATGTTGTTACAGAGAATATGAAATTAAATTGTCTTAATGTTATACAAGATTTCTTTATCCAGAAAGGTTTTTATGATGTAACCTCATCAGTAGAAGAAGCAAAAGACACAACAACCACACGCAACGATGTAAATCTTACATTCAATATCACAAAAGGAAACAAAATAAAAATTAAAGATATTATTATTAAAGGTAACGAAAAAAGTGATAGTATTCATAACAATACAAGTTTCTTTAAACGTACTTATAAATGGATAACAGGCGAAAGTCCAATGAGTGATTCATATATTCGTTCTAAAATGAAAGAAACTAAACAATATCGTTGGTGGAGGTTTTGGAAATCTTCACGTTTTATTGAGAGTGATTTTGAGAAAGACAAAAATTTAGTAATAGATAAATATAATAATAAAGGTTATAGAAATGCTAAAATAGAAAGCGATACTTCTTATCAAATAACTGTTCCAAAATATTGGATTGGCTTTTGGAATAAGCTTTGGTTTGTGAAACAAAAGACAAAACAACGTTTAGTTGTAGAAATGAAAATTCATGAAGGGCAAAAGTTTTATTTTCGTAATATAACATGGGTAGGAAACACTAAATATTCTTCCGAAGAGTTATCAAAACGTTTGAGAATAAAATACGGCGAACCATATAATAAAGAATTGCTTACTCAAAATTTAAGTTACGATCCTACAGGCACAGATATATCTTCTTTATATATGGATGATGGATATTTGTGGTTTAACGCACGACCTGTTGAAATTAATATAGTGGGAGATTCCATTGATATAGAGATGAGAATAACAGAAGGCAAGCAGGCAAAAATAAGAACAGTTGGTATAGAAGGCAACACCAATACAAATGATTTTGTTGTAATGAGAGAATTAAGAACTATGCCTGGTGATTTATTTAGTCGTGATGCAGTTATTCGTTCTGTTCGTGAAATTCAACAATTGAATTTTTTTGATCCCGAAAAAATAAATCCTCAAATTTCACCTGATGCAGAAAACGGAATAGTTGATATAACTTATCAACTAATTGAAAAATCAAGCAGTGAATTTAATATATCAGGCGGTTGGGGAGAAAGTACAGGCTTTATGTTTTCAGGTGGAATTTCATTAACCAACTTCTCTGCAAGAAAATTCTTTAAAAAAGACGCTTGGAAACCTTTCCCTGTTGGTGATGGACAAAGACTTGGATTGCAAATATCCACAAATGGAAGTTATTATTCAGCTGTCAGTCTTTCATTTTCTGAACCTTGGCTTGGAGGTAAAAAACCAAATGCTTTAAGCGTAAGTATTTTCTATTCATATCAAAACGATGGATACTGGAATACAACCGGAACAGAATCATATCATTTAGGAGTTTATGGTGCATCTGTGTCTTTGGGTAAAAGATTAAAAGTACCTGATGATTACTTTACGTTTGTTCACGGTATTGCATTTATGCAATACGATGTTAAAAATTATCCGGGTATTACAAATTTTTCAGTTGGTATAGCCAACAATCTTAATTACAATTTTACTCTTGCAAGAAATTCTGTTGACCAACCTATATATCCTCGTGTTGGTTCCGAATTTTCTGTTGCCGGGCAATTTACTTTTCCTTATTCTTTAGTTAATGGAAAAGATTATAACACTTTATGGCAAAAAAATAACACACAAGAAATTTATAGATGGATTGAATATTATAAAATACATATAAGAGCAAGTTGGTTTTTTAATATCACAGGTGATTTAGTTTTTCATACTAAAGCAAGATTTGGTTTTTTAGGACAATACAATAAAAAAGTTGGAGATTCTCCTTTCGAACGTTTTTATGTTGGTGGAGATGGATTAAGAAATCTGGGAGGTATAGATGGAAGAGAAATTATAGCATTAAGAGGTTATGAAGCAGGATCGCTTTCTCCAAGTACCGGTGCAATGGTTTTTGACAAATTTACAGCCGAATTACGTTATCCAATCACTCTAAACCCTACTGCTTCTATTTATGTTCTCGGCTTTTTTGAAGCAGGCAATTCATGGGATAGCTTTAAAAGTTTTGCGCCTTTCAATATGTATAGAGCAGCCGGAGTTGGTATAAGATTATATATGCCTATGTTTGGATTATTGGGACTTGATTGGGGTTATGGATTTGATAAAATTGGAGGCACTGTGAGCGGTTCTCATTTTATGATTTCAATAGGTCAAACTATTGATTAAAACAATTTGACAATATAAATAATAAAAAAAAACATATTAAAATGAAAAAGTATACATTATTAACCGTAGTAATATTATTTGCAAGCACATTTACATGTTTTGCACAGAAGTTTGCGTGCGTAGATACCGAATTTATTCTTAACAATATGCCTGAGTACAAACAAGCTCAAAAAGAACTTGACGACCTTTCCGTGCAATGGCAAAATGAAGTTGAAGCAAAATTCAAAGAAATAGACAAAATGTACAAATCTTTCCAAGCAGAAGCAGTTTTATTACCTGAAGATTTAAAAAACAAAAAAGAAAATGAAATCATAGCTGCAGAAAAAGAAGCCAAAAATCTTCAAAAACAGCGTTTTGGCAATGATGGATCTTTAGCAAAAAAACGCTCAGAACTAATAAAGCCTATACAAGAAAAAGTATATAATGCTATTGAAAAAATTGCTCAAGAAAAAAACTATGGAATAGTTTTTGACAAAGCAGATGGTGGAAATGTTTTGTATGTTGACAGCAAAACAGATATAAGTGATTTAGTGCTTGGAGAATTAGGATATAAAATAAAGAAATAAAACTAAAAAATTTTAATTTTCACAAAAAAGACTTGATTTTTTATAAATAAAATCAAGTCTTTAAAGTAGTTTATTAAAATAGTAAAATATTAAGCCTTAATAAAAGATTATTTTATTCTCTTTTGCATCAAGAGTTATTTCTGTTTCTGCTTGTACAGAACCATCTATCAATGCTATTGACAACGGATTAATCACCAAACGTTGTATTGCACGTTTTACAGGTCTTGCTCCAAGTTCAGGATCATAGCCATTTTCAGTAATAACATCAACTGCTGCTGCCGTATAATGCATATTTATATTTTTTTCTGCAAGATTTTCCACAAGTTTTTTCAGTTGTAACTCTACTATTTTACGTATTTGTTCAATAGATAAAGAATAAAAAGTTATAATTTCATCTACTCTGTTCAAAAATTCCGGCGGGAAAATACGCTTTAAATCATTATCTATAATACTTTTTTCAAGTGCTGCTTTACTTTCTTCACTCGCAGAAGATTGAAATCCTAAACCTCCGCCAAAATCTCTCAATCTCCTACTTCCTGCATTTGAAGTCATTATTATAATAGTATTTTTAAAATCTACTACTCTTCCCTTATTGTCTGTCAATCTTCCATCCTCTAATACTTGTAACAAAACATTGAAAACATCCGTATGAGCTTTTTCTATTTCGTCCAAAAGAACTATGGAATAAGGTTTTCGTCTTACTGCTTCGGTGAGTTGTCCGGATTCTTCATAACCAACATATCCTGGAGGTGCTCCTATCAAACGTGATATTGTATGTCGTTCCTGATATTCACTCATATCAATACGAACCATTAAGTTTTCATCATCAAACAATAATTCTGCTAATGCTCTGGCTAATTCTGTTTTACCAACTCCCGTTGTTCCAAGAAAAATAAATGAACCTATTGGACGTTTTGCATCAGCTAAACCTGAACGACTACGCCTTATAGCATCAGAAACTGCCTCTATTGCCTGATCTTGCCCAATAATTCTTTCTTTCAATCGGTCTTCTAAATGCAACAACTTTTCCTTTTCACTCTGCATCATTCTCGCAACAGGTATTCCTGTCCAACGAGAAACTACTTCTGCAATATGATTATCATCAACCTCTTCAGTTAAAAGTGCATCTGCTCCTTGCATTTGTTTCAGTTTTTCCTGATAATTTTTCAAAGATTCCTCTGCCAATTTGATTTTTCCATAACGTAACTCAGCTACTTTACCATAATCACCTGCCATTTCAGCATCTTGCGACTGTTTTTTGTAATTTTCTATTTTTTTTACTTCTTCCTGTATGGCATCTACAATATTTTTTTCTGCCTTCCATTTAGACTCCAATTCATTGCGTTTAGTTATTAACTCATTTATTTCTTGTGTTAAATCAGCTACCTTTTTTTCATCTTTTTCCTTCTTTATAGCCACTCTCTCTATCTCTAATTGTGTTAATCTCCGTTGAACTTCATCCAATTCTTCCGGCGAAGAATCTATTTCCATACGAAGTTTTGCTGCAGCTTCGTCAATTAAGTCTATTGCCTTATCAGGTAGAAAACGATTTGTAATGTATCTTGCTGACATTTCAGCTGCGGCTACTATTGCAGAATCCTTAATTCTCACATGATGGTGTACTTCATAACGTTCCTTAAGCCCTCTTAATATAGATATTGTATCAGAAACACTCGGTTCATCTACCAAAACCATTTGAAAACGACGTTCAAGAGCCTTATCTTTTTCAAAATATTTTTGATATTCAGCAAGAGTTGTTGCACCTATTGCACGTAATTCTCCTCTTGCAAGGGCTGGCTTTAATATGTTTGCAGCATCCATAGCACCTTCTCCACCACCCGCTCCAACAAGGGTATGAATTTCATCAATAAACAGTATAATTTCTCCATCTGATGAAATCACATCATTGATAACAGACTTTAATCTCTCTTCAAATTCACCTTTATATTTTGCTCCTGCCACCAATGCTCCCATATCTAACGAATAAACATAGCGATTTTTTAAGTTTTCCGGCACATCTTTACGATAAATTCTTTGAGCTAATCCTTCTGCAATAGCAGTTTTTCCAACACCCGGCTCCCCAACTAAAACAGGATTATTTTTAGTCCTGCGTGAAAGAATTTGTAAAACTCTACGTATTTCTTCATCTCTTCCTATTACAGGATCAAGTTTTCCACCTTTTGCTTCCTCGTTCAAATTTCTTGCATAAGCATTTAATGCTTCATATTTTTTATCATTTTCCATATATTTCCTTTCTTTTTACAAAAAGAGTTCAAATTATATACCAAAATCAAAAAATTATGACAATTTGACAAAAATTTTACAAGTCAGTGGAAACAAACTTAAAAATTATCTTAAACGTTTCACTTCTAAATTATCAATCATAAGTATAGAAGATGCAGAATAAATACTTCGTCTTTGATGTTCAAATTCACAAATATAATCTACTTGTTGCTTTATCTCATAACTTATATCATCAAAACATAAAGGCGAAGGATAACCGCTTATATTAGCAGAAGTACTTACTATTGGTTTACCAAAAGAATGTATTAACTTATAACAATAATTATGTTGAGGAATGCGAACTGCAAGACTTTTATTGTTACTCAAAACATTTACAGGAAGTTTTTTTGCTGCAGGATATATAATTGTTGTAGGTTGTGATAACATACCTTCCTTTTCTAATCGCTCGTAAATTGAAGCATCAACATAATCAGACAGCATCTTAACATCAGACATCAAAACAATAAGACTCTTATCCGCAACCCTTCCTTTTATTTTTTGAACTTTAAGAATTGCCTCTTCATTTGTTGCATCACACCCAATACCCCAAATTGTATCAGTAGGATAAAGTATTACTCCTCCATTTGCTAAAATTTCTAATTCTTTCATTAAAAACAGGTTAAAATACCTATGAAATAAAACTAATAAATATGGTAAAAAATTATAACATCAAAAAGTTAATATCATCTTCTTTGGAATACTCTTTTGGTTCTGTAGCATAATGAAATACTTTTAGTTTGTTATTTCTGCCTATAAGTTTAAGACTGCTATTTTCAAAGCTTAAAGCAGTAGCCTCAGGAATACCAACAACATTAACATTTCTATTAACTTCTATGAACTCATTTATTCTATCCATTCTGGTTTCTCCACCATGTTTTTCATCAAAAAACTCCGTATAATGAGGATTGATTTGAAATGGAACAAGATTCATTGTTTTGAAACTTAACGGTTCTACAATAGGCATATCATTAGTTGTACAGAGTGTTGGTGATGCTATATTTGACCCTGCAGACCAACCAATATAAGGCATTCCTTCTCTAACTCTTTGTGCTATTAAATCCATAATACCAAGACGTTGCATTTCATATACAAGACAGAAAGTATTCCCTCCTCCAACTATTACACATTCTGCTGCTTTCACAACATCTATAACATTGTTTTCTCTATGCAATGATTTAATACTTATACCTAATTCATTAAAGTTATCTTTTACTTTTTCTTCATAAGCATCATAACCAACAGCATAATGTTTATATCCAACTTTAACTCCTGCATAAGGAATAAACAATGCTGTTTTAACATTATGTCTTTCACAAAAATTTTGAATCATAGGCTTACACCATTGAAGATAAGCCTCTCCTGCATTTGTACTGTTGCTAATCAACAGAAATTTCCGATTATTCATATAATTATTATTTTGTTATTTCTCAATAAATTCTTTTTACAAGAGAACAAAAGTATATTATTTATCTAAATATTCAAATATAAACGATTAAAAATGCTTATTTTTTTACATTAAATTCTTAATTTAAAATTCAAAAACAGTATTTTATTTTCTAATATCAGTATAAAATACTTAAATAGATATAGTACTATTTTATACCTCGTTGTCATTACAAATTAAAACAGTGCTTAGTAAAGTTTTTACTATTTTTGCTTGCAAATTTATTGATAATCATAATGAATAATGCTAACATCTGCAAACAAAACCTTTAATAATGATACTATTTTTGTTGAAGTTATTTTGCCATTGCATTTACCATCTACTTTTACATACAGAGTTCCTCGTGAATTTGTTGAACAGATATTGGTAGGACAAAGAGTTGCAGTACAATTTGGCTCAAAACGTATCTACTCTGCTATTGTTGCGGATATACACAATCGCATCCCAAAAGTACAAAGTGTTAAGTATGTTCTTGCTATCTTGGATTTTCAACCAATTGTTTTAGCAAAAAATATAGCGTTTTGGCGATGGATAGCCTCATATTATTGTTGCTATCTCGGAGATGTAATGGCAGCAGCTTTACCTGCTGCTTTACGTTTGAAGAGTGAAACAAAAGTGATAATAAATCCTGATTTTGATGGAGACATTTCAAATCTTAATAAAGAAGAACAATTACTTATAAGTGCCATAAGCAAAAAAGAAAGTGTTGCTATAGCGGATATAAGCAAAGCAACAGCAATAGAAGTCAATATTTTACCTATTATTCAAACTTTAATACGAAAAAAGATACTTACTACCGATGAAGAACTTTATGATAGATACGAACCCAAAAAAGAATCTGTTGTAATGCTTGCAGAAAAATATCGTAATGATAGTAATAATAAAGATACTGAAAATACTGTTTTACAGCAACTATTCACTGAATTTGAAAGTAATAAAAAATACGAAAAACAATATCAGGCTTTACTTGCTTATTTTTCTTTACGACAAAACGGAGATTGGAATGTAAAAAAATTAGATCTAATTGAACACAATATATCTTCAAATACACTTAATACACTTATTAAAAAGAAAATTTTAGTAAGCACAAAAAAAATTGTATCTCGGCTAAAAAAAACTCCGGCATCGGCTGAACTTTATGACCTCACATTAACCGATGAACAGAAAAAAATTTTTGATAATATTTTAAGTTTGCCAAATAACAAGGTATCTCTACTTCACGGAGTAACAGCGAGTGGAAAAACTGAAGTTTATATCAAACTTATAGAACAAACTTTGAAAGCAAACAAACAAGTGCTGTTTCTCTTGCCTGAAATATCTCTCACTGCTCAATTAGTAAGTAGATTAGAAAAATATTTTGGAGAGAATGTTGGGGTATATCATTCCCGTTTTTCAAAGGAAGAGCGGGCAGAAATTTGGAGCAAAGTTGGAGAGTATAAAATAATTATTGGGTCACGTTCAGCTGTTTTCCTTCCATTTTCCAATTTAGGATTGATAATAGTTGACGAAGAACACGACAATTCATACAAACAAAGTGAACCTTCTCCAAGATATAACGGTAAAGACGCTGCTATTTGGTTAGGTTATCAGCACAATGCAAAAGTTATTTTGGGCAGTGCTACACCGAGTATTGAGACTTATTATAATGCACAAACAGGAAAATATGCTCTTTTTGAATTAAAAACACGTTATGGTTCAGTAGCTTTACCAGAAATTTTAATATCTGACCTTAAAGAAGCAAAAAGAAATGGAGAGCTTTATTCTATATTTTCCAAACTTCTTTTAGAGAATATAAATACAGCATTAAAAAATAGAGAACAAGTTATTTTGTTTCAAAATAGACGAGGTTTTGCTCCTTCTGTACAATGTGAGATTTGTGGTTACATACCAAAATGTCCTAATTGTGATGTTTCACTAACTTTACATAAAATTTCGGCAAGTCTTAACTGTCATTATTGTAACTTTAATCAACCATTACTAAAAGTTTGTCCTCAATGTGGTTCTGCTGCTTTGAAAATGTTTGGTTTTGGTACAGAAAAAATAGAAGAAGAACTTGCTATTTATTTTCCAAATGCATGTATAAAACGAATGGATTTAGACTCCACACGAAGTAAAAACGCATACCAAAAATTGATTTTAGCATTTGAAAAGAGAGAGATAGATATTTTAGTAGGCACACAAATGTTAAGTAAAGGACTTGATTTTGATAATGTATCTGTAGTTGGCATTCTAAATGCCGACAATTTACTCGCAATACCTGACTTTCGTTCTTACGAAAAGGCTTATCAAATGCTAACACAAGTAAGTGGAAGAGCAGGAAGACGCAAAAAAGGAAAAGTGATAATACAAACATGTAATCCATATCATCAAGTTATTCGCGATGTATCAGAACATAATTATCTTTCAATGTTTAATTCACAAATTTTAGAAAGAAAAGTTTTTAAGTATCCACCTTTTTACAAACTTGTTAAAATAGAACTTTCACATGTAAATAAAACAATTTTAGATGCCGCTGCTACAGATTATTCAAAAGAAATAAGACATATTTTTTCTTCTGAACGTATACTTGGACCACAAGAACCCCCTATCGCAAAGATAAAAAATAGATATAGAATGCAAGTATGGTTAAAGCTTGAAGCAAATTTATCATATTCTTCAGCAAAAACAGAAATATTACGACTAAATGAAGCATTTTTCTCTAATGAAAAATACAAATCAATGAAATATTTTGTAGATATTGACCCTCAATAGACAAGGTATAAATTCAATAATTTATCAACCAAACATCTAATAAATATGAAAAATACTATCTTTGCAGCAAAGATAATTTGTTGGTATGAAAAAAACACAATCAATATTTAAAGGTCTTTCATCAATAGAATATTATGATTTAATAGTACTTTGTGGTATAGTTATTGGCATGTTATATTCTGCTGCTATATTAAGTTTTACGCTTGTATTTTTAGGAATAAGAATTCTTTTTATTGGTAATTTATCAAACAAAATAAAAAAAATAAAAAACAACTGTATATTATTATTTTCTTTGTTATCTTTTTTTTTACTTCATGTAATAGGTCTGCTTTGGACAGATAATTTTAATGCCGGATTATTAGACCTAAATAAAAAATTGCCATTTCTTATTGTACCTGTTGCAATATTAATAATGTCGCCCTTAAGAAAGGATATTCTTGTATTTGTTTTTAAATTTTATATTACAGCTTTGCTTTTTGGCACTCTTTGGGCTGTATTCAATTATATTGAAACCATAAATATAGATACAAGGTTTTTGATTTCTTTCACAAGCAATATACGTTTTGGAATAAATATCGCATTTGCTGTTGCTTTAATGTTAATAGTTGTGTTGAATAATTTCAAAAATATGAAGAAGACCTGCTTTCTTTTGGCACTTTCCACATGGTTCGTATCTTATCTCTTCATTGTGCAAGCCTTAACAGGTATATGTATTCTTTGTATTCTTGCTATTGTTGCAGTACTTATTTTTGTAATCCGTAAAAAAACAAAGATTGCATACACACTCTCCGTATTACTTTTAATGGCTTTAATTATTTTTGGTTTTTGGATTCGCAGTCAATATAAATCATATTTTACTCCCACACATCTTTATACGCAAACATTAAAACCTACAACAGTTTTAGGAAACCCTTACACTCATTTAAAAGACAAATATATTGAGAACGGCTGTTATGTCAATCAATATGTTTGCCAACAGGAGATGAATGAAGCTTGGTTTAAACGAACTGGTGATACATTAACTGATGATTGCAGTGACAGTATAAAATATGTATGTAAAGAAACATTAAAACGGTATTTAAATTCAAAAGGCTTGACAAAAGATGCTGCAGGGATAGAAGCTTTAACTGAAAAGGATATTGAAAATATTAAAGCAGGTAATTCTAATTATATGTATGCAAAACGGTTTTCTTTGAAACCGCGTATTTATCAAACTTTTTTTGAATTTGAACGTTACTGTAACAGTGGAAATTTTAAGGACGCATCAATTACTCAAAGAATAGAACTGTGTCGTAATGCCTTAAAAATTATTGGCGATGAGCCTGTTTTAGGAGTTGGAACTGGCGATAATATTGACAAGTTGAAAGAATATTTAGACAAAAATCCAACCAAAGATAACTTTGATAACTTTGACCCTCATAATTATTATTTGTATATCATGGTACAATTTGGCATTTTAGGGTTGGTAGTTCTTATTTTATTTCTTATTTATCCTCCAACAAAACAAAAAATATGGACAAATCCTGTATTTCAATCACTATTCGTTATTACTATTTCTGCGATGTTTGTAGAAAGTTTCTTTAATCTTTTTTCAGCAATGATGTTATTCTGTGTTGTTTATTCACTTTTATTGTTCAATAAATCTCTATGTCCTACGAATTTTTCATTGCAAAACGTCTCATAAAAACCAAACAAAGCAAATTTTCTCGCCCTATTGTTATAGTTGCAACAGTAAGTATTGCTTTAGGTATTACTGTTATGTTGTTATCTGTGTTTGTACTTACAGGTTTTAAAAGTGGCATCAGAGAAAAAATTGCAGGCTTCGGAGGACATTTACAAATTATTTCCTATAATGTAAACAATACTTATTTATCCAATCCTATTACCCTTTCTTTTGAAGAAGCAGAAAAGATTAAAAACATCCCAAATGTTGCATCTATAAATCCTTTCATAACAAAAGGAGGGGCAATAAAAACCAAAAACGATTTTATGGGTGTTGTGCTTAAAGGGATTGATAATTCATACGATACCAATTTCTTTGCTCAAAATTTAATTGATGGCAAACTGCTAAATACAAATAAGCCAACTAATGATATTTTGATTTCAAAATACATTACTGACAAAATGAATCTTAATATTGGAGATAAAATAAGAATATTTTTTTATATTGATGAAACATATCGTCAAAGAACTTTTACCATTTCAGGAATTTACGAAACAGGTTTGGGAATTTATGATGAAAAAATGCTAATATGTGATATGAGGGTATTACAAGCCATCAACCTTTGGCAAAAAAATGAATATGAAGGTTATGAAATCAATCTGAAAAATTTTGACAAACTTAGTGCAACTGCTGAAAACATTTATTATTCTCTTTCTCAGGATAAAACTATCCGCACAATTCAAGAAATAGAACCTTCTCTTTTTGCATGGCTTGATTTGTTAGACTCTAACGTTGCAGTAATTTTGATAGTAATGATATTGGTTTCCATAGTAGTTATCACTTCAACTTTATTGATAATGATATTTGAAAAAAGTACAATTATTGGAATTCTAAAGGGTTTTGGTGCTACTACATTAAGTATCATGAAGATATTTCTCTACAAAGCTGTATATGTAATCCTTAAAGGTTTGATATATGGTAATCTTTTAGCTTTAACACTTGGTTTTTTACAAAATGAATATAGACTTTTTTCTCTTAACCCTCAAAGCTATTACCTTGATCATGTACCTGTAAAAATAACTTTCTGGTGGATTTTACTTGTAAATTTACTTGCAATAGTTGTTTGCACAATAGCTTTACTTGTTCCTGCACACAGTATTGCTAAAATCTCTCCTATAAACAGTATTAAAAACGAATAATGATTTTTAATTTCATTATATAGTAAAATTAGTAACAAATTTTGTTTGTTTTTAGTGTGAAAAATCAAAATTTAATAAGAAAAAACAAGATTTTTTACTGCAAAAAGCAGAACATTACTGAATACTTTGAAAAAAGTGAGAAAATCTAATTTTTATTTATTCATGCAACGACAAAACTGCTTATTTATAAGTAAATAATTTATTTTCAATCGTTTAAATTATATGAGCATAACTTGTTAATAACTTCTTTACTTCAGTGGGTTATTTTATGATTTCTAAATTGTAATTTTGCCTTTCAAATTATCAGAATAAAAAATAAAAAACATAATATGAACAAGGATAATAATCTTTCGGTTAAAGACATCAGCATTGTAAGACAAGCAACAACTGAATATTTTGATGGTGATGAAATGGCAGCAGGAGTATGGATAGACAAATACGCTTTAAGAGATAACAAAAACGTATATGAACTAACTCCTAATGATATGCATAAAAGACTTGCACATGAATTTGCAAGAATTGAGGCTAATTATAAAAATCCTCTGAACGAGGAAGAAATATTTGAATTGTTTAAAGATTTTAAATATATTATTCCTCAAGGAAGCCCTATGAGCGGCATTGGTAATAATTTTCAGATTGTTTCACTTTCAAATTGTTTTGTTATTGGTAATACGGGAGAAAGCGACTCCTATGGGGGCATTTTAAAAATTGATGAAGAACAAGTACAATTAATGAAACGAAGAGGCGGTGTTGGGCATGACCTTTCACATATTCGTCCAAAAAATTCTTCTGTAAAAAACTCTGCGTTATCTTCTACAGGAATAGTTCCTTTTATGGAACGTTATTCAAATACAACAAATGAAGTTGCACAAGGAGGAAGACGTGGTGCATTGATGCTTTCTATATCAATAAAACACCCTGACGTTGAAGACTTTATTGACGCCAAAATGACAAAGGGAAAAATAACAGGGGCAAATGTATCAGTAAAGATTGACGATGAATTTATGCGTTGTGTTATAAGCGGAAAACCATACATACAACAATTTCCTGTAGATAGTAAAACGCCAAAAATAAAAAAAACTGTTGATGCAAGAAAACTTTGGGAAAAGATTATACATAATGCATGGGCTGCTGCAGAACCGGGAGTTTTATTTTGGGATACAATAATAAGAGAATCTGTTCCTGATTGTTATGATTCATTCGGTTTTAAAACTATTTCAACAAATCCATGTGGAGAAATACCTCTTTGTGCTTATGATTCATGTAGACTTTTAGCCGTAAATTTGTTCTCTTACGTTAAAGAACCATTTACAAAAAAAGCAGAATTTGATTTTGAACTTTTCAAATCTCACATTGAAAAGGGACAAAAACTTATGGATGATTTGATTGATCTTGAACTTGAAAAGATAGATAAAATCCTTACAAAGATAGATACTGACCCAGAAAGCGAAGATATAAAAAGAGTGGAAAAAAATCTATGGCTTAATATCAAAATGAAATGTTTAGAAGGAAGGCGTACAGGTTTTGGTATCACAGCCGAAGGAGATATGCTCGCCGCTATGGGATTAACATACGGAACAGATGAGGCAACCAATTTTGCTGTTGAAGTACAAAAAACTTTAGCATGTGCAGCCTATCGTTCTTCTGTTGCAATGGCAAAAGATAGAGGAGCATTTCCAATATTTGATGCAAAACTTGAAGAAAAAAATCCATTTATAAATCGTTTAAAAACTGTTGATAGCAAACTTTATGAAGATATGTTGAAATTTGGTCGTAGGAATATAGCTCTTTTAACTATTGCTCCAACAGGTAGCGTCAGCATTTGCTCACAAACAACTTCAGGTATAGAACCCGCATTTCAAATTCTTTATTATCGTAATAAAAAAATCAATCCACACGATACATCTGCCAAAATTTCATTTACAGATGAAGAAGGACAAGCTTGGGAAACATACAGAGTTTTACATCATAAATTTGTTCAGTGGGCAACAATTAATAATTATGATTTGACAGATAAAACTGATGAACAACTAAAAAAAATAATAGAAAAATCTCCTTATCATAATGCTACATCAGACTGCATAGACTGGGTTAGTAAAGTAAAGATGCAAGGTGCTATTCAAAAATGGGTAGATCATTCTATTTCTGTTACAGTCAATCTTCCTAAAGAAACATCCGAAGAAATTGTAAAAGATATTTATCAGATTGCATGGGAAAGCGGTTGTAAAGGAATGACGATTTACAGAGAAGGTTCTCGCAACGGCATACTCGTTACTGAAGATTCAGACAAGGATAAAAACACAGATAAATCAGACTTCAAAGAACATAATGCTCCAAAACGCCCCAAGGAATTAGAAGCTGATGTGATACGTTTTAATAATGGAGGCGATAAATGGGTTGCTTTTGTTGGTCTTTACAATGGACGTCCTTATGAAATATTTAGCGGACGTGCTGATGCTTTTCCAGCTCTTGCAGAAAATGTGAAAAAAGGTGTAATCATAAGAGTGAAAGTCAAAGATCAACCTGCACGTTATGATTTTAGATACAAAGATTCTGATGGCTATAATGTTACTTTTGAAGCTTTGAGCCGTCTGTTTAATAAAGAATATTGGAATTATGCCAAGCTTATATCCGGTATACTCCGACATGGAATGCCTATCCCAAATGTGATAGACTTGATTTCCAAACTCAATCTTGATAGCGACACAATCAACACTTGGAAAAATGGTGTTGCAAGAACATTAAAAAACTACATAAAAGATGGTATAGAAGTTCAAGGAGAGAAATGTCCGCAGTGTGGAGAAAAATTAATTTTTACTAATGGCTGCAAACAATGTAACTCTTGTGGTTGGAGTAAATGCGGATAAAGAATAAATACAGTAAAACAATGAAATGTAAAATAATAATTGTTTTAATGTTTTTTTCTGCGTGTAAAGAAACAGAACAAGTAAATTTTGGAAAAGAGCAATATTTATTTGACGATCCAAAAACTTATTATGCTGTTTTCACAAATCACCCTCCAGCTATTGACGGTATTTTAGATGATACTGTTTGGAAACAAGCCGTTTGGACAGAAAATTTTCAAGATATTGAAGGTCTATATACAAATAAAGTGAAACCCCATTATATTACCAAAGTTAAAATGCTTTGGGATTCTAATTATCTTTACATTGCCGCATACATAGAAGAACCTCATATTTGGGCAACTCTAAAAAAACGAGATGAAATAATTTATAATGATAATGATTTTGAAGTATTTATTGATCCTCTAAACATACAATCAAAATACTACGAAATAGAAATTAACGCATTCAATACTGTTTTTGATTTATATATGGGCAGTCCATATCGTACAAATGGTCCAATGATAACAGAATGGAATTGTAATAATTTACTATCTGCGATAAAGATTGATGGAACAATAAATAATAATTCAGATATAGACAAAGGATGGTATGTAGAAATGGCTATACCTTTTGACGAAATAAATTTTAAAATAACAAATAATGCTTTTTGTCGTATAAATTTTTCAAGAGTAGAATGGGACGTAGATACTATTAATGGCAAATATCAAAAGAAAACAGATAGTAAAACAGGAAAAACATTACGTGAAAATAACTGGGTATGGTCGCCACAAGGCGTTATAAATATGCATTGCCCTGAAACTTGGGGTTATTTATATTTTACAAAAAACAATAATACAGAAAACACACATATACCTGATGCGGAATATCTAAAACGTTATTTATGGTTAGTATTTAACAGGCAATTTAAATATTACAAAGAAAATAAGAAATATGCTAATACATTAAAAATTCTGGATATAAAAGAAAAAGTTAAACATAATGGTAAAATATACACTCTTGCCTTAAAAGCAAATGACAAAGGTTATTTAGCAACTTTAGAGAACAAAAAACAAAAATTACAAATATCAGAAAAGGGCATTATTATATCTGAATAAGAATCCAAATATCAAAATCATACATTTAAAATTATTTATTTACTTATACTGCCAATATTTTGATTTATTCACTGAACAAAGAAACATTTAATAACCATAGAAGTGTTTTAATTGTGATATAAGAAAAGCGAAGCTAATATTATTAACTTCGCTTTTCCTAATATATATTTTTAATTAATATGTTATCATTTGTATTTACTACTAATATCATATGCTACTTGTTTTAATGCTGCAAGTATTTGATCATCAAGTTTGCCTGCTTTCAAATCTGCAAGCAGTTCTCTATACTGATTATCTAAACGGAAAAGATATTCCTGCTCAAAATTTCCTATTTTATCAATCGGAACATTTTGCAACCATCCTTTTGTTCCGCAAGCAATTATTGCTATTTGATGTTCAACAGACATTGGTGAATATTGTGGTTGTTTCAGTATTTCAACATTACGTTTTCCTTTTTCCAATACCATTTTTGTTGCATTATCAAGGTCAGAACCAAACTTTGCAAAAGCTTCCAATTCTCTATATTGTGCCTGATCAAGTTTTAATGTGCCGGAAATCTTTTTCATTGATTTTATTTGAGCCTTTCCTCCAACACGACTGACAGAAATACCTACATTAATGGCTGGACGAATGCCCGCATTAAACAAATTGGTTTCAAGGAAAATTTGACCATCTGTAATAGAAATGACATTTGTTGGAATGTAAGCCGACACATCTCCAGCCTGTGTTTCTATAATAGGCAAAGCAGTGAGAGAACCGCCTCCCTTAACCAAATCTTTAATTGATTCAGGCAAGTCATTCATATTTTTCGCTACGCTGTCTTCTCTTATTATTTTAGCAGCACGTTCAAGTAATCTGCTATGAAGATAAAAAACATCGCCCGGATACGCTTCTCGTCCTGGAGGTCTTCGCAACAAAAGAGAAACTTCACGATAAGCCACAGCCTGTTTGCTCAAATCATCATAGATAACAAGAGCGGAACGTCCCGTATCTCTAAAAAATTCACCTATCGCAGCACCTGCAAAGGGTGCATAAAATTGCATCGCCGCTGAATCGGAAGCTGTTGCAGCAAGAACAATCGTATAGTCCATTGCTCCTTTTTGCTGTAAAATACGAACAATGTTGGCAACTGTTGAACCTTTCTGCCCACAAGCAACATAAATACAATATACAGGTTCTCCCTTATCGTAAAATTCTTTTTGATTGATAATTGTATCAATAGCAATAGCTGTTTTTCCTGTTTGTCTGTCACCAATAATCAGCTCTCTCTGTCCTCTTCCAATAGGTATCATTGAGTCTATAGCCTTTATACCGGTTTGAAGAGGTTCTTCTACAGGCTGCCTGAAAATAACGCCGGGTGCTTTTCTTTCCAAAGGCATTGAATAAGTTTTACCTTCTATCTGTCCTTTGCCGTCAATGGGTTCACCGATAGTATTTATAACTCTGCCAAGCAGTCCCTCACCAACATTTATTGATACAATTCTTTTTGTTCTCTTAACAATATCTCCCTCATTTATACTATTGCTATCACCAAGAATAACTACACCAACATTATCTTCCTCAAGATTTTGAACAATGCCTTCAATGTTATTTTCAAATTCAACCAATTCGCCTGATTGAGCATTAGTTAAACCATAAACTCGTGCAATGCTATCTCCAACATTAAGTACTGTTCCAATCTCTTCCAAAGATGTTTCAAGGTTAGCATTAGATAACTGTTTTTGAAGTATCGCTGTAACTTCTGAAGGTTTTATTTCCGACATTTCACTTCTAATTTTCGTTTTAATATGAGATGCAAATGTACATAATTATTTTTATCAAAAAATCTAAACATAAATTTTTTTAATTTTTATCTGTACAGCATTGAATAAAATCCATTCCCTTTCAATTCTAAATCATTGAGTTACACTATTCAAAAATTTCTTTATTTTCTACGTCAAAAAACACTATTTTTTAGTATTAAATCTTGATTTAGCAGACAAAAAATAAAGATTTATATGTAAAATTTTATTGTGAGACATGTTTACTAACTTGTATCATTTATGTATTCAACATTTTAAATAATTACTTTATATTTGTGTGTTTAAGAAAAAAAATATACTTTTGTAATCTAAAAAAACATAATTTGATTATGAAAAGAATATACCTGTCCATTATTTTAGTCTTATCTATAATTAGTTTTATGGGTTGCAAGACTATAGAACAAGAAATATTTATACCGGAGTATCAAAATACGACTCTGTTGCCAAGACTTACCATTTGGTTTGACCAACCATCATTTGAAAATGCTTACGGAGCAAACTCTTATTCAATTAAGCCAAGTAATGATCTGGAAACTCCTTATGGTTTAACAGAAACTCCTTATGGAAAAGCTGTATACGAAGTTACTGAAAAAACTAAACTATATGTTGGTGATAATCGCATACAGGATGCTATGAATGTTTTTGTTACAGAGGTTAAAAGTAATATATGTGATATTTCAACACGAAAAAGTGGAAATATTGTAATTAGGATAGGTAATGCCTACATTAAAAATAATTATAAATGGAGTTGGTTATCAGGATTTACTGTAGGCGTTCTAAATGCTTGTGGAATGCCTATGTGTTCTAATAGAACAGAATTAGAAATTGTCGTAGAGATATATGATTTGAGAAATAATCTTGTCGCAAAATTTAATGAGAGAGGTTCATCTAAACAATATATGGCTGCATATTATGGTTATCGTGAATTTGAACGTAGAGCAGCAGTATTAGCTTTAGAAGACGGACTCATGAAAATAAAAGAATTGATAGAAAAAGATGTTCAAGTTATTAAAGCAAAATTACGATAAACAGACAATGAGTTAAAGGTCAAAAAATAAAAAAATGAAAGTTATGCGTTGCAGCAGGTTATTTAATAAGAAGTGCTTTGCTGTGGTAACTTTTGTTTATTCGTTAAAGCTATTTTTAATATTTTGCATTTACACTTTCAACGTTCAAGCTCAAGATGTTCGTTTTTCGTCATTGGAAGCTAATCCTTTGTTTTTAAATCCTGCCCTGACAGGTTTTTTTGCTGAACAATTTAGATGTGGAACTGTTTATAGAAATCAATGGTCAAGCGTGTCAAAAGGCTACAACACATTTCTTTTAACTGCAGAAAGTCATTTATATCAAAGCAAAAATGGAACCGGATTATCTTTTGGTTTGGAATTTATTTCTGACGTTGCCGGCTCATTAAGTTATGGCTCTCGTAATGTTGGATTATCTGTTGCTTTTTATAAATCATTTGGTCAACAAAACAAACATGTCTTTTCGTTTGCTGTAAAAGGTAACCGTCAGTCATATTCTTACGATGTTACAAACGCTGACTTCGGAGCATCTCCAAGTGACTTGGAAAATATTCCGCTAAATTCTTTTTATTTTTATGATGTTTCAGCTGGTTTTCATTGGCAAACAGCTTTTGATAATGGACAAATTATATCATCCGGACTGTCTTTATCACATATTAACAAACCTGCTTTTTCATATTTTGCAACAAACAATTCTAACATTCCGTTAAAAACTAATTTTTATGCGACATATTTCTTTGAATCTTCATCTACTTACGCTTTCAAGCCTATTATAATAGCCGAATTTCAAAATACAAATTTAGAAGTAGTAGCTGGAAGCGAAATAATTCTTGATTTAAATCCAATGCTTTACGAAGAAAAAAGCTTTGCTGCTGGATTGTATTATCGTGTGTTAGATGCCCTAATTCTTACAGGTGTATTCACATATAATAACCTTAACATTGGTATTTCATACGACATAAATTTAAGTATGTTGACCCCCGTATCTAAAAGTTACGGAGCGGTTGAAATCTGGTTGAATTATGCTTTTAATATAAATAAAAGGGCAAGACGTTTAAGTAAAATCCCTTGTCCTGTATTTTAAAATACAGTTGTTCATTACCTTCTTCATTTTTAATATAAATTTTTTGTAAAGTAACTATTGTCCAAATAAAATCATTTTCATTCTTGTAGTGACATTATTATTACTACAAACATTTATTTGAATTTATAACTTATTAAGTTATAAGGGAATTATTGTTTCAAATAATTCTTAATTGCAAACCTGTATAATTCATTAGTATAAATAGTAAGCAGATTAAATTTTGAAAACCTTTTCAAAAATTTTACACATTCGCAAAAAAAAAGTATTTTTGCTTCAATTAAATAGGATAGAAACAATAGAATTAATATGATTTTTTTTCCAAATGCTAAAATCAACATTGGTTTAAACATAATCGGTAAACGCCAAGACGGATTTCATAATATAGAATCTGTTTTTATGCCTATTCCACTTAAAGACGTGTTGGAAATAAGAGAAAATGGAAAAGAAAAAACGAGATTTTTTCAAACTGGAATCTCTGTTTTCATAAAAAATCAAAATGATAATTTAGTAATGAAAGCATATTATTTGCTTAAAAAAGATTATCCTCTATTACCTTCACTTGACATACATTTACATAAAATTATTCCTTCACAAGCAGGTTTAGGAGGTGGCAGTTCAGATGCGGCATTCACTTTAAGACTTATTAACAGAGTTTGCTCACTAAATTTAACAAATAATCAACTTAATAATTATGCACTGCAACTTGGAAGTGATTGTGCATTTTTTTTGCAAGAAAAACCTAAATACATTTCTGGAAGAGGAGACATTATTAAGGATTGTGATATTGATTTATCAGGTTATTGGATTTCGTTATTAAAAATAAATGAAGGCGTAAGTACAGCAGAAGCATATGCAAACATTAAATCTTACAGTTCAGATACTCAATACAAATGTTTAAACGATGTAAAAACGTGGAAAACAATATTAAAGAATGATTTTGAATATTATGTTTTTTCTAAATATCCTAAACTTAAAATATTTAAAGATTTTCTGTACAATAAAGGAGCAACATTTGTTTCAATGACTGGAACAGGTTCATGTATATATGCACTGAGTGAAGAGAAACTTGATTTAGAAGAAATAAAACATTATTCGTCATTATTTATTTGGCAACAAATATTATAGTCTCAATACAAAAACATACCCTAAATTATAATTAGGAAAAATAACTTATTTTATTTTTTACTAACTTCGCAAGTTAATTTTAATGTTTAATCAAACAATATAAATTATGTCTATTAATAGTAAAACACAAGAACTTAAACAACGAATGAAACTTGCTTTGCAAGGTGGTGGTGTTAAAGCAATTGAAAAGCAAAAATCAACAGGAAAACTAACTGCAAGAGAGCGTATCATTGAGCTTTTAGATCCAGATTCTTTTCACGAATATGATTTGTTTATTCAGCATGCAGGTAAAGATTTTGATATGGATAAGAAATTTTTACCCGGAGATGGTGTTGTAACAGGTACAGGTTCTATAAATGGGTATCCTGTATGTATTTATGCACAAGACTTTACAGTCGCTGGCGGCTCACTTGGTTATATGCACGCAAAAAAGATTTGCAAGATTATGGACCATGCTATGATGTTGAAAACTCCTATTATTGGAATAAACGATTCCGGTGGAGCAAGAATACAAGAAGGAGTTAATGCACTTGCAGGATATGGAGATATTTTTTATCGGAACACTATGGCATCTGGTGTCATTCCTCAAATATCAGTTATATTAGGACCTTGTGCAGGTGGGGCTGTTTATTCTCCTGCTCTAACAGATTTTGTTTTTGTAGTAGATAAAATATCCAAAATGTTCATAACAGGACCTGAAGTAATAAAAACTGTACTCGGTGAAGTAATTTCACAGGAAAATTTAGGAGGAGCAAAGGTTCATGCTGAAATATCAGGAAATGCTCATTTCTTTGCAGAAAGTGAATATGAATGCTTTGAACAAATTAAATCATTATTTACATACATTCCATGGAACAATACGAAGAAAGCTGAAGCATTTGAACCTAAAAAACCTCATTCCAAAGACTATAAAATTAAGGATATATTTCCATTAGAAGCATCTAAACCGTATGATATTCGCCTTATCATAAAAAGTCTGGTAGATGATTCTGAATTTTTGGAAGTACAGGAATTATTTGCTCCAAACATAGTCATTGGTTTTGCACGAATGGATGGTAATACTGTTGGAATTGTAGCAAATCAACCTATTGCATTAGCTGGAGTTTTGGACTGTAATTCATCAGATAAAGCTGCACGATTCATACGTTTTTGCGATGCATTCAATATTCCACTTGTTACTTTAGAAGATTTACCGGGTTATTTGCCGGGTATTGATCAGGAACATGCAGGAGTCATTCGTCATGGAGCAAAAATTTTATATGCCTATTCTGAAGCAACTGTTCCAAAAATAACAGTTATTTTGCGTAAAGCTTATGGCGGTGGTTACATAGCAATGTGCTCTTCACATTTAAAAGCTGATTTTGTTTTTGCTTGGCCTACTGCAGAAATAGCTGTTATGGGACCTGAAGGAGCAGCAAACATAGTTTTCAAAAATGAAATATCTGCAAGTGATAATCCTGCTAAAACTAGACAAGAGAAAATTAAGGAATATCGTCAAAAATTTGCTAACCCTTACGTTGCAGCATCTTATGGATACATTGACTCTGTAATAGAGCCAAATGAAACACGTGCTTATATATGCCACGCATTAGAGGTATCAAAAAACAAAATAGCGACAAATCCATGCAAAAAACATGGAATTCCGCCATTTTAATTTAAAAGCTACAACCCAAAAAAGTGCTGTTCTAATTCAGAACAGCACTTTTTTTTATCATTTTAATCATTAATTATTATTATCACAGGGACGTATTTCCTTAACATTTAATTGCAGTGATGTTTTTCCATGAAATGTATTTTCGGTTAAATTATAATAAATGTCAAACTCTCCATTTTGAACAACAGGCAATCTATCTCCAAGAGAAAAAGCTATCGCATCTATAGGGTCTGCTGGATATTGCATACTCCCAACTTTAAATTTCAAATGTTTTTCTTTCACTCTTTTTGCATTACCTTCATCTCTCAAATACTTAGTTAGAAAAATCGGATCAGGATTTCCTATCCCGAAAGGTTCAAATTGCTTGATAAGTCTCATGAGTTTTGTGTTTATATCACTTAAATTAATCTCTAAATCAACATTATCTGTCGGAACAAAATTATCATCGCTGCTTTCTGTCATAATTTCTCTGACTGCCTGCTCAAAACGCTTTGAAAAATCTTCAAAATTTTCTTCTTTAATTGTTAAACCTGCTGCAGACTTATGTCCACCAAAATGCACAAGCAAATCTTTACATTTTGAAATAGCACGATGAATATCAAAATCATTTATAGAACGTGCTGAACCAACAAGACAATCATCACTTTTTGTAAACACAATAGTTGGCTTATAATACTGTTCTATAACTCGCGAAGCAACAATTCCTATTACACCTTTATGCCAAGCATCCGAATTGTTTTTTTTTACAGGAACTTTATAAAGTACGTTTGATTTTTTTTCAACTATATCATTTTTAGATAAAATTTGTAAAGCTTCTACTGTTGCCTCTTTATCCAATCGCCTCCGTTCTTCATTACATTCATTTATTTGCAGAGCTATTTCTTTTGCTTCATCATCATTATTAGCTGTAAGAATTTTTACTGCAATTTCTCCACTTCTCATACGCCCTGCAGCATTAAGACGCGGACAAATAGTGAATACCAAATCTGTAAGAGTTATTTTCTTTGTAAAATATAAAACTTGACTATGTTGCGATTTAATAATGTTAGCATAAGAGAACAAAGCTACTATTCCTTTGCGTGGATGTGTATTTATTTGCTCTAATCCATAATATGCAAGTATACGATTTTCCCCTGTAACCTGTACTACATCAGCAGCAATACTTAATGTAACGAGGTCTAAATACTGTAATAAATCATCAAATTTACCATTACGTTTTTCATGCAATGCCTGAATAAGCTTAAAACCAATACCACAACCTGTCAATTCCTGATAAGGATAATTGGAATCTAAACATTTAGGATCAAGTATAGCATAGGCTTTGGGAATATTATTGTCAGGAATATGATGGTCACAAATTATGAAATCTATACCCTTCTCTGCCGCATAATCAACTTGCTCTGCTGCCTTAATGCCGCAATCCAATGAAATAATAAGTGAGAAGTTTTTCTCATAAGCCCAATCTATTGCCTGCAAACTTACTCCATAACCTTCGTGATAACGGTCTGGAATATAAAAATCAACATTTGCATGATAAAAATCTTTTAGATAAGAATACACTAAAGACACTGCACAAGTTCCATCAACATCATAATCACCATAAACTAAAATTTTATCGTTATTTTGTACAGCTTTATTTATTTTTTCTACTGATTTTTGCATATCTTGCATAAGATATGGATCATACAAAGTCTGTAATTGAGGTCGGAAAAAGTTTTTTGCATCTTCATAAGTAGTTATTCCTCTCTGACAAAGCAAACTGGATATAATAATATATGTATTAAACTCTTTACTTTGTTTATTGCATTTATTGGCTGCAAGTTGTTCAGCGAGTTGTTCAGCATTTTTTTTATCATAATTAGAAATAAGTACCCAATTTTTATCCATTTAATTTTTTAATTTGTGATTAATCCCTTTTATAGAGAGATGCAAAGGTAGTAAAAAATGAATAAGTGATGAAAAAGCATAATAAAAAAGTTAATTAATCTTCATTTTATTCTATCAAAACAGTAATTTATTTTTTTATTATTTGATAAAATCAAACAAATTTCAACTAACCAATTATAGAAAAGCTAATAAGAAATTATCTTATTTTATTGGCAATTTATTGTTTACACATTTTCCATTCAATAAATGCAGGTAAATCTGTCAAAGGAAGAAAATTTTCACTGTCAAATTCAGAAGAAGATTTATCACAAAGTTCTAAATACTTAACCATCGTAGCACAAATTTCTTCTCCAATCATTATTTCAATCAAAGAATATACAGCTATTAATTGGTCATCATCATTTTCATTATAATTTGTAATAGCCACTTTTAAGCCAACTTCTTCATTGTTATTTTCATTTTCTAAAGGGACAAACAGCAAATTTTTGCTTTTATAATGATATTTTCCATAACTTATACTTGCATGTTCTCCTTGAGCTTGTCTTAAAGCTATTATTTCCCAAAAATCAAGTATTGGAGCAGAATCACAAAGATTAAAAACATCATCAAAATATTCTTCATTTCCATTTGCTGTAAAAAGTAATGATCTACCATTTGTTGTTAAATCTCCTAATTCAAAGTCTATGCCTTCACTATAAGTTTTCAATACATTATCAAATTTTTGTAATAAATTTTCAGACTTTTCATCTGAAAGAGAATCTATGTCCATTAACTGTTCGCTGTTCTCATTAAACCATTGCCAAAAGTCATCTACTGTACGTTTCATTTTCTATGTTTTTAATTTATTATATGCGGTTCTATTTCTAAACTAACTCCAAATTTCTCTTTAACATCTGCCATTATTTCATTTGCAAGTTCAATAATATGAGAAGCTTTTACAGTTTTTTTATGAGCAACCATAATCAAAGATTGATTAGAATACATTTCAACGGATTTATGAACCTTGCCTTTCCATCCCGCTTTTTCAATTATCCACGCCGCAGAAAGTTTTATTTCGTTGTCTTTGGGGGTATAAAAATATGCAATATTTGGATATTTGCATTGTAAAATTTTAAATTGCAGCATAGGAACAATAGGATTTTTAAAAAAAGAACCAACATTAGGTTTAAATTCCGGATTAGGTAATTTGGTATTTCTCAAATAAGTAACCATTTTGCACATTTGTAACGGAGAGAAAGATTGGTTACTCATTGTAGCAAACACATATTTAAGTGCCGAATAAGAAAGATTTGGAACAAATGTTTTAGAGAACTTAAAACGAACTTTCCATATCAATTCGTGTTTATTATCGTATTTGAAACGAGAATATCTGTAATCAAACTTGCAAGCTTCGTTATCGTAAATTTTCCAAGTCTTTTCATTCATATCATAAACGATAACTGAATCTATACAATCCTTAACTTCAACACCATAAGCACCTATATTTTGTACCGGTGCCGCACCAACCGTTCCATATATTGCAGCTAAATTTTCCAATCCACAATAATAATGTTTAGCACAATAAATAACAAAATCTGACCATTTCTCACCAGCAGCTACTTCAATAATTATATTGTTATTATCTTCGTATATAATTTCAATGCCTGTATTTTCAATTTTCAGTATTGGTTGTGTTATATATTCATTAACAAAAATAATATTGCTCCCCCCACCTAATATAATCACATCATTATTAGTTGGCAGATTTACCAAATCCTGTTCTGTTGTTACGTGGATAAGTTGTTTTGCCGTTGCATTTATAGCAAAAGTGTTAAATTTTCTTATATTTACATTCCTTTCTTTCATATCTTAATTTTGAATTTTCTCTTTTATTCACTAACTCCTACTGCTTGTGGAGTCCAATTTTTAATAAACTCTATTACTTTTTTAACGTTATATGCATTACCTTCTTCCAAATAAGATGTATTTTGAGTATGAATTACTTGTCCCTTTGAATCCAATATCACAATAACAGGGAAACCAAATCTATGAGGATTTCTTAATCTATGCATCGTCGGCTCATTTTTGTTATTAGGAGAATAATTTATATGTATATAAATAAAATCTTTTTGCAATAAAGTTTTAATAGTATCATTCTTTGTGACTAAATCATTAAACATTAAACACCATTTACACCAATTTCCTCCCACTTGAGCAAAAATAAACTTATGTTCTTTGTCAGCTTGCTCTATAACACTATCCAACTGTTTATCAGCATCAATATTTTCATCGTATATACCCTGAGTAAAAGCCGTTATGCACAAAAAAAGAAGCATCAAGGATGTCAAAATCATTTTTTTCATATTCATTAATTTAGATTATTCTATATTATCTCTTATTATTTTACCTGCAAAGTAATTGGACAATGATCAGAATGTACAACATTATATAATATATCTGCTGAAACTATTTGGTCTTTTAATTTATCCTCCACCATAATATAATCTATCCGCCAACCCTTGTTATTTGTTCTGGCATTAAAACGATAACTCCACCATGAATATCTGTCTTTTACATCACCATTACAATAACGAAAAGAATCAATAAAACCGCTTTTTATAAATTGATCTATCCATTCTCTTTCTTCCGGTAAAAAACCACTGTTATGAGCATTTCGTATAGGGTCATGAATATCAATTTCCGTGTGGCAAATATTATAATCTCCACACAAAATAAGATTATATTTTTTCTTCAAAGAATTTATATATAGAGAGAAATCTTCAAGCCATTTCATTTTAAAATCCTGTCGTTCTTCTCCACTTGTACCGCTGGGATGATAAACACTCACAACACTGTAATTCTCAAAATCTGTTCTTAAAAATCTACCTTCGTCATCGTATTTTTGTATTCCCATTCCATATTCCACATGAAGAGGTTCATGCTTGGAAAGAACACCAACACCACTGTAACCTTTTCGTTTTGATGGAAAAAAGTAAGATTTGTAACCTAATGATTCTATTTCCAAAACAGGAATCTGGTCTATTGTTGCTTTTAATTCTTGAAAACATATTATATCAGGACTCTCTTCTCTCAACCATTCCAAGAGACCTTTGTTTATTGCAGCTCTGATTCCATTAACATTGTAAGATACTATTTTCATTTCTCATGTTCTTTTGCTTCATCCCATAATTTATTTATTTCCGACAAGGTCATTTCTCTCAAATTCATATGCATCTCATTAACCCTTTCTTCAATATAATTAAATCTGTCAATGAACTTTTTATTTGTATACTCAAGTGCATTTTCTGGATTAACATCTATAAAACGTGCATAATTTATCAAAGCAAACATCACATCTCCAAATTCTGCAAATGCTTTCTCCTTATTTCCCTTAGCTAATTCCGCTTTCATTTCTCCAATTTCCTCCTCAACTTTATCCCAAACCTGTTGTACATTATCCCAATCAAACCCTACCCCACTTGCTTTTTCCTGCACTCTGTAAGCCTTAATCAAAGCAGGCAGAGCAGACGGAACACCACTCAGAATAGATTTTTGTCCCTCTCTCGTTTTCTTAATTTGTTCCCAATTATCCTTAACTTCTTTAGCAGAATTAGCTTTTATATCTCCATAAATATGCGGATGTCTGCGAATGAGTTTTTCACAAAGTGAGTTTATAACCTGACAAACATCAAAAGCATTTATTTCACTTGCTATTTCCGCATAAAAAACAACATGCAACAACAAATCCCCAACTTCTTTTTTCAAAGAATCCATATCCTTATTATCTATTGCCTGTGCAAGTTCATAAACTTCTTCTATAGTATTTGTTTTCAGTGATTCAAACGTTTGTTTTTTATCCCATGGACATTTTTTCCGCAGCTCTGTCATTATATTTAATAAACGATTAAAAGCAATGAGAGCCTTTTCGTTATTGTTTTGTGTCATATATTTTTATTTTTACTGATACAAAAGTAATTATTTTTATTTAATAGCATAATACGAAAAATTAGGAAAACACAAATTGAAAGCAATTCACAATAATTTCCATTTCAAAAATTTTTTTCCATATTTAAAATGTTTAACAAATTAAAATTTATAAAATTATGAAACGTACAATTTTATTTTTAGCAGTAGTTTAACAGGAGATTTAATTATTCCTGAATCGATTACATCAATAGGTGATCTCGCTTTTTATATCTGTAAGGGATTAACATCTGTGATAATTCCTGCAAGCGACAAACTTTTCATTGTTTGCGGTGAAAAGATAAATAACATTAAAATTGTTGATTTGTTGGGCAAAGTGGTTTATCAAGGCAAAGAAACAACGATAGACGTTAGCAAATTTGCAAAAGGTAACTACTTCGTAAGAGTGCAAACAGAGAAAGGGACGATAACGAAAAAAGTTATTGTGGAATAATCTTAATTAAAAAACTAATACACAACAAGCCCGATGAAATTTAATCTGTCAGGCTTGTTGTTTTTTATTTTTATTTTTGTTGTCAAATATTTGATTTTATAATGCTGAAATCAAATTTTACGAAAATAAAACTTGATTTTATTTTCACTTTATTTGAATTAAGGCAAATACACTTTTACTCTTTTAAATTCAAACAAATATACAATTTTGTACTTTTATATTTTCCGCCTATAAGTACTCAAAGTATAATAGCATAATAAAAAAATACCGTAAATATTATTTCTTGATTTTTTTTATTTTTATTACTTTTGCCGCCAATAACTTGAAAATAAAAAAAGATGAAAAAAACATTTTTATTCTTCGGAGCAATCTTTGCATTTGCTCTATGCAATGCTCAACATGAGCCTCAAAATACAAAAAAAACATTAGAAGGTTTTATAAAAAGCTCCAATGATGTGTGGTATAAATTTGAAAAACACAACGAAAACGGCAAGCAAGTTAAAGAAGGTGATATAATTATAGGTCAAGCATCTATCTCTCTCGGAGATTCTATAACTATGGACGGATTTATGTATCCTTCTCAGCCAATTTTCAAAGCAACAATGCAACAAAATGTCTTCAAAGGAGACTTAATGGAAGGATTATTCTTGATGAAAACCGGAGAAATTTGCACATTCGCATTTCCACATGACAGCATAGCCAAAGCAATGCCGGGTTTACCTCCTTTCTTCAAAGAGAACGAATACGCTTATTTTAAAGTGAAAATTGATTCTACTGCCACAGAAGAAGATATGAGAATAGCAGATTCTTTGCACTCAGTTGAAGAAGCAAAACTTGCAGACAGCCTTGAAAAACTGGAAGATGCTGCAATAGAAAAATATTTAACAGACAATGGTTTTGATAAAACAAAAATTAACGGCGTATATATTAAACATATAAAAGAAGGCTCAGGCGAAAAACCTGTAGAGAATGACAATGTTAAAGTACATTACGCAGGACGTTTCCTTGACGGACGCCTGTTTGACACAAGTATAGACAGTGTAGCCAAAGCCGCAAACAAATATCAGCAAGGCAGAAACTATGAACCACTGCAGTTTGGCATTGGTCGTCACCAGATGATTGAAGGTTTTGAAAATGGAGTTAAAACCATGCGAGAAGGAGGCAAAGCTATTGTAGTTATTCCTTCTGCTTTAGCGTATGGCAGAATACAAAGAGGTGAAATACCTCCTTGTTCCCCATTGACATTTGAACTTGAATTAGTTAAGGTGGAAAAAACTCCTGCAACAACTCCAATAAAAGTAGAACCTGCTAATAAAAATACACCCAAAACTGCTAAAACCACTTCTAAATAAATGGAACTGAATTTAACAAGACCTTTAGTAATTTTTGACCTTGAAACAACGGGAACTATAGTTGGACACGACAGAATAGTAGAAATCTGTATGCTGAAAATAAATACTGATGGCAGCAAGGAAGAAAAATCCATGAAATTAAATCCTACGATCCCTATTCCTTCTGAAGCAACTGCTATTCACGGAATAACCAATGCAGAAGTCTGTAACAAATTTACATTTAAGGAAGTGGCTTATGAACTTTTGGATTTTATTGGAACAGCAGATTTAGGAGGCTTTAATTCAAATAGATTTGATGTTCCAATACTTGTAGAAGAATTTCTTCGCATTGGAATAAACTTTTCATTAAAAGGCAGGCATTTAATTGATGTCCAAAATATTTTTCATAAAATGGAACCACGAACTCTGAAAGGTGCATATAAATTTTATTGTAAAAAAGATTTGATAGATAATCATAGTGCTATTGCTGATACTCATGCCACTTATGAAATTTTAAAAGCACAACTGGATTATTATAAAGATGTGCCTTATGAAGATGAGAACGGAAATATTTCTATTCCTGTTGTCAATGATATGGAAGCTTTAGATGAATTTTGCACTTTTATTAAGAGTGCCGATTTAACAGGATTGCTGTATTTTAACGATAAAGGTAAAGAGATTTTCAATTTTGGAAAGTACAAAGGACAAGTTGTTGAAAATGTTTTACGCAACGACCGTTCATATTATAATTGGATAATGACTGCAGATTTTCCACTTTCAACCAAACGAGTAATAGAGGAAATAAAACAAAGAATAGAAGTTAGCCTGTAAACAACCATAGATTATGAAAATAATATGTATAGGCAGAAATTACGTTGCCCATATAGAGGAATTGCATCACAAGCAAGATGCAATTCCTCTGTTTTTCTTTAAACCTGACACATCTTTAACGCAAAACAATGAACCTTTTTACTTACCTGACTTTGCAGAAAAGTTTGATTACGAATGTGAATTAGTTGTAAAAATCAACAGAGTAGGAAAATGTATTGGAAAACAATTTGCTAAAAATTATTATAACGAAGTAGCATTAGGGTTGGATTTTACTGCAAGAGATATTCAAATGCAGGAAATAGCCTCAGGATTACCATGGACTTTAAGTAAAACATTTGATTATTCTGCACCTGTCAGTAAATTTTTTTCATTAAAAGAATTACAAAAAGAGATTCAAAACCTTAATTTCTCTCTTATAAAAAATGGTCATACTGTCCAAAGTACCAATACTACTGAAATGATTTTTTCAGTAGATGAGCTTATTTCTTATATTTCTCAATTTATAACTCTTAAAACAGGAGACTTAATTTTTACAGGCACACCTTCCGGCGTTGGCAAAATAACAAAAGGTGATATTTTAGAAGGATACTTGGAGGGGAAAAAACTATTGGACATAAAAATAAAATAGGTTAAAATCTAATTTTTAGTTTAAAAAATCAAATTACTATATATATTTTTT
>JAISUE010000044.1 GCA_031272245.1 Bacteroidales bacterium | reverse complement strand
AAAGATGGAAAACGTAATGATTTGAAAACTTATTTAGAAAGTAAAAATATTCCTTCTATGATCTACTATCCTGTACCACTGCACAAACAAGAGGTATTTAAATTTTCAGCTCATATAGGGGATTTAATGACTAATAGTATTGCTCTTGCAGATGAAGTTATTTCGTTACCAATGCACACAGAACTTACTAAAGAACAACAGAGTGTGATAATTAGTGAAGTTAAAAATTTCTTTGAAAAATAAAAAGAGAAAAATCAAATTTTAAATGAAAAAAATAGCAGTATTTATTACGATACTGCTGTTTTTTTCATTTAAAATTTGATTTTTCTCTTTAGAATAAATAACCAATAGTAAGTTTGAAAGTACTTACTCCCATTGATTGCTTATCACCTAAAGTATAAGTGTCTTTGTGAGGTTGATGATTCTGTATTTTTTCTGTTGGAATAATATCTTTACCAAAGTTAAGGGTAGTACTGCCAAATAAAAGTTCTATTCCAAATGAGAAAAATTTGTATTTAATATTCATTCCCATATCGAAACGATGTACTATTCCCCAAAACATACTGGCTTCTTCTTCACCTACAAGTTCGTGAGGTTGATGTGCTGTCTCATAATTCAATGTGCGACTACCCCAAACCAGAGATGGAGCATACTTTAAATATAAGTCTGCATATAAATCTTCTACAATGTTTATTGTAAAAACAGGTCCGAGTTTAACACCAACTGTTGATAAAAAACCTGCATCAAGATTAGCAAAACAACCTGTATCTTGTCTCCAAAACATATATTGTGTTCCAGTATTATTTTCATTAAAGTTGTATCTATCTCCAAAATTTAGTGCAAATTCAACAAAAGTTACATCTATACCGGGAATAATACGATTAAACATTTTGGTATTAAAATAGAAATGTCTTCCATATTCAGCACCAAAACCTGCTCCCAAATAATCGGAAAACTCACCCATAGGTTTGGCATATTGTAATCGTACATAGTTTTGTTTCAAATTAGCAGAAACATCCTGCGAATAAGATGTCATATTGCCAATAAAAGCTGTAATAACAGCAAATAATAAAATTTTTCTTTTCATCTTTTTGTTAAAATTAATTAAGGTTCATAAATTTGATTTTAGGGAAACAAAAGTATAAAAATTTAATAACTTTATCAAAGATATGTTATTTTAGTATGAAATGTATATAATAATGATTATTATAACGATTTTCTATTTATTACGTATGATATTTGATGATTATCAATGCAAGGTTGCAGTTCTTTAATAAATTGTTGTATTTCTATTTTATGTTTTTTGCTTTTAAGGGTAACAGTTATTCCACTTTTTTTATCCATAATGAGAAAATTTATTGATTGTTGACCTTTTGCTTTTTTACTTGCCTGTTCTATCATATCATATAATTGATTATTTAAAGTATCAGTATGAATAAATAGGTTTATTGATGTTGCATATTTTTCAAATACTTCATTCATATATTCCATACTTATTATTTTGAACTCTAATTCATCAGTGTTATCTTTCATTGCACGATAAGTTTTCTGTACTCTTCCCTTAATAAGTATTGCGACCCCATTATGAAGAAATCCTTTAAAATCACGGTAATCTTTACTGAAAAGAGTAAATTCTATTGATCCGCTTTGGTCTTCTAAACGAAAAGATGCGTAGGGCATATTGTTTTTTGTCATTTTTTCAGATGCGGACTGAATAATACCTCCTATTATAATATCCTTACCTTTCAAACCTTCAAAATTTGATAGATCTTCAATAATGTTTGTTTTAAATAAATCCAACGCTTGCTTATGTACATCAAGAGGATGCCCCGAAATATAAAAACCTATTATTTCTTTTTCGTATGATAGTTTCTCCAAATCACTCCAAAATTCACATTGAGGTATGACAGGGTCTTCTATTGTTTGTGTTTCGCCACTTTCAAAGAGTGAAACCTGAGGAGAAGACATAAATTCCTTGTATTTTATCCCGTAACGAATAAGTTTTTCTATGAAAGGTAATTCATCTTTTCCTCCTTTTGAGTAAAAGTATTGAGCTCTATGAACACCTTCAAAACAATCAAAAGCCCCTGATTTTACTAATGCTTCAATACAACGTTTATTGACTATTTGTTGATCTACTCTTTTTATGAAATCGAAACATGATGTAAATTCTCCATTTTCTTCTCTTACTTTTAATATTTCTTCTGCAGCTTTTTCTCCTACACCCTTAATAGCTGCCAAACCAAAAAGAATATCCCCTTTTTTATTTACCATAAAATTTAAATCAGATTCATTAACTGAAGGACCAAGAACATTTATTTTATGTTTTTGACATTCGTCAATGTAAAATGAAATAGCCTTAATATCTTTTAGATTGTGTGTTAAAACAGAAGACATATATTCTCCGGGATAGTGGGCTTTTAAGTATCCAGTTTGAAATGCAACATAAGAATAGCAAGTAGCATGGGATTTATTAAATGCATATTCAGCAAAAGATAACCAATCTTTCCATGTCTGTTCAACTTTTTCTTTCTCATATCCATTTGCGAGGCATCCTTTAACAAACTTGTCTTTTAATTCTTCCATAACTTTTATTTGCTTTTTTCCCATAGCTTTTCGGAGTTTGTCTGCTTGTCCTGGGGTAAAATTAGCTAAAGCCTGTGAAAGTTGCATAACCTGTTCTTGATAAACGGTTATGCCATAGGTTTCTGAAAGGTATTTTTCCATAACAGGAAATGCATATTCTATCTTTTCCTGTCCATGTTTACGTCGAATAAACGAAGGAATATATGCCATAGGACCTGGTCTGAAAAGAGCATTCATGGCAATAATATCTTCAAATCTGTCGGGTTTAAGATTTTGCAAATGCATTCTCATTCCCTCAGATTCAAACTGAAAGGTTGCAATAGTATCACCTCTTTGGAATAATTCAAGTGTTTCTTTATCGTCAAGTGATATTTTATCTATTTCTATTTTTATTCCTTTTGTTTTTTTTATGTTTTCGCATGTATCTTTAATAATAGATAAGTTCTTTAACCCAAGAAAATCCATCTTAATCATACCTACACTCTCAATAAGCGTTCCTTCAAATTGAGATACCATCATATTTCCCATAGCATTTTCTTCCTTTTCTGTTGGTTTTGCTACAGGAACATATTTTGCTATGTCATCAGGACCTATGATTACTCCACAAGGGTGAACACCTGTATTTCTTATTGAACCTTCAAGTTTTATAGCAAGATTAAGAACCCGCTTTATTAAATTACTTCCATTCTCTAATTCAAACTTTAATTCAGGCAATTTATATGCATCTTCTAATGTTGTACCCGATTTATCAGGTACTAATTTTGTAAGTCTATTGGATTCACTTAAAGGTAAATCCAATATGCGGGCAACATCTTTTATTGCTAACTTTGCAGCCATAGAACCAAAGGTTACAATTTGCACAACATGATCCTGACCATACTTTTCCCTCACATAATTAAGAGTTCTCTCTCTTCCTTCATCATCAAAATCAACATCAATATCCGGTAATGATATTCTATCGGGATTAAGAAACCGTTCAAAAAGCAAACCATATTTTAACGGATCAATGGCTGTAATACCCAAGCAATAGGCAACAACAGAACCTGCTGCCGAACCTCTTCCTGGTCCTACTATAACCCCAAGATGTTCTCTTGAATAGTTTATAAAATCCTGTACAATCAAAAAATAACCGGGAAAACCCATCCATTCAATAGTAGCAAGCTCACTTTGAAGCCTCTCTCTTACATTGTCAGGTAACGTTTCTCCATATCTTTTCTTTGCTCCTTCGGCAGTTAAATACCTTAAATATGCACACTCAAATTTTGTTCTTACAATTTTATCATAACCGCCTTTTTCTGTTATCTGCCGTTCTATTAAATCATTTTGCTCTTTTGAATCTTTATCTTCAGCAGACACTTCACCTTTTTTCAGTAATTCTTTATATATTTCTTCTGCTATAACATTTTTGGGATACTTGGAATAATATTCCTCAATAGAACCAAATTCCATTGGAATATCAAATACAGGAAGGACAGGGCTATGTTCCATTTTATAAATCTCAATTTTATCCACAATCTCTTGAGTATTTGTAACAGATTGTTGATAATCGCGGAATAAATCCAGCATTTCCATTTCAGATTTCATATATTCTTCACCTGTATACATCAATTTGTTTTCATCAGTAATCTTTTTTCCTGTATTCAGGCAGACAAGTACGGTATGTGCTTCAAAATCTTCCTTATTTACGAAATGGACATCATTTGTCGCAATAATTTTAACATTTAATTTCTCTGAAAATTTTATTAACTCTGCACGAACTATCTCTTCTTCATGCAGTCCATGATTTTGTATTTCAAGGTAAAAATCATCACCAAAAACCTCTTTATATCTATTGATAGCATTTTCTGCAGAATTTAAATCACCATTAAGAATAAATTGTGGAATTAATCCTGCAACACATGCTGTGGAACAGATAAGTCCTTCGCTGTATTTAAAAAGTAGTTCTTCATCAATTCTTGGTTTGCTGTAAAAAGCGTCTCTTTGAAAAGAAAGACTGCTAAGTTTTATTAAATTATGATAACCAATAGAATTTTTTGCCAACAGAATTAAATGGTCGCCGCTCTGCTGCATCTTATCTTTATTGAACCTGCTGCCTCTTGCAACATACATTTCACAACCAAGTATTGGCTTAATGCCTTCTTCTATTGCCGTATTATAAAAATCCAAAACACCATAAAGATTGCCATGATCAGTAATGGCAATGGATTGCATGCCGAGTTCTTTAGTTTTTTTTACAAGATTTTTAACTGACGCCTGTCCGTCAAGGATAGAATACTGCGAATGAACATGCAGATGTGTAAAGTTTGCCATAAGATATTAAAATTAAAAGGTTAAGATTATTTTGACTTTGTGATTTATTTCACACAAAAGTAATGAAATTTTTTGAGATGTAATATCAACGATTATCAACTCTTTACACTTACAATAAATATATTATTGCAGATAATAATATTCATGCAAATATATTCAGGCTTTATGATGTACGAATGAACTGTCAAATTAAATAATAGTTACATTTTTTGTATTGTTACTTATTTTAGACTTTCGCCAATTTGCGGAAACCTAAAAACACTGTTAAAAGACTTTCGCACTTTTGCGGAAACTTGAAAACACTATTATAAGACTTTCGCATATTTGCGGAAACCTAAAAACACTGTTATAAGACTTTCGCATATTTGCGGAGACCTGAAAACACCGTTATAAGACTTTCGCATATTTGCGGAGACCTGAAAACACTGTTATAAGACTTTCGCCTTTTGCTGGAAACCTAAAAACACTGTTTTTTAACGTTCAGCCGTTACTGAAAACCTAAAAACACTGTTATAAGACTTCCACCCTTTTACAAATAAAAGAATAGCACATAATTCTGATGCTCGCCCCAAAATTTAAGTTTGAGCAGCAAAAAAATGAACTGTTTTACATCGTTTTATAATTTAACCGAAAATAAATTTGTATTTTCGCACATAGATTTGTCTTTAAAATAAAACCAAATATGAGCAATTACATCGTATCGGCAAGAAAATACAGACCTGCGGATTTCCGTTCCGTAGTTGGACAGGAACATATTACTAAAACTCTGCAAAATGCACTGAAAAATAATCAGCTTGCACAGGCATTTCTGTTTTGCGGACCAAGAGGTGTGGGAAAAACGACTTGTGCGAGAATTTTGGCAAAAACCATTAACTGCGAACACATAACACCTGAATTTGAGGCATGCAACGAATGTGAAAGTTGCAAGTCATTTAATCAGTCGTCATCTTTTAATATTATAGAAATGGACGCCGCATCCCATAATTCTGTTGACGATATGCGAGAACTTGTCAAAGAAGTTTATTTGCCGCCGCACGAAGGAAAGTACAAAATTTATATCATTGATGAGGTTCACATGCTTACCGTACAAGCGTTTAACGCCTTTCTAAAAACACTTGAAGAACCGCCTTCTTATGCAAAATTTATACTTGCGACAACGGAAAAACACAAGATCATGCCAACAATCTTGTCCCGTTGTCAGATATTTGATTTTCATAGAATAAAAAATGAAGACATCGCCTCTCATCTTGAATATATAGCAACCAAAGAAGAGGTAAATTTCGAAAAGGAAGCATTACATGTTATAGCCGAAAAGGCTGACGGCGGTTTGCGGGATGCACTTTCAATGTTTGACCAGATGGTTTCTTTTACGCAAGGCAATCTCACGTACAGGGCAGCGATAGAAAATTTGAACATTCTTGATTATGACTATTATTTCAAATTTGTGGATTGCTTTCTTGCAGGGGATAATGCAAATATATTGTTAATGTATAATGAAATTTTACAAAAAGGCTTTGAGGGCAATCATTTTATAAATGGACTTTCAAATCATTTCCGCAATCTTTTAGTTTCTAAAGATGCCAACACTGTAACGCTATTGGAAGTCAGCGATAATGTAAAGCAAAAATATTTCACTCAGGCTCAAAACTGCAATAATACTTTTATCTTAAAATGTTTAGGTATAGCCAACAACTGTGCAATGGAATACAGAGATGCAACCAACAAACGTTTATGTGTTGAGTTAAATCTTTTACGAATGGCTGCTATAATGAACAAGCCATTGCCCGCAGTTAATCCTGTTCCTGCAACAGATATTGAAAAAAAAAATGAAGTTGTAAAGGAATCCGTTCAAATAGAACAGTCTCCAAAAATTGATATTAAGTTAGATACAAGTCTTAAAAATCCTTTTTCCGTCAAAGCAGAACAGACAATCATCACAGACTTAAAGAAAAAACAGGACGAAGGTTTGCTTAATAAAAAACTTGTATGGACGGATTTTATGAATTTATGGGATCAATATGTTTTGCAGGCAAAAGACAAAAACCCTACATTCTATTTTATATTAAAGGACTTACAGCCGTCCGACAATGGCAATAATACAATCACAATAACATTTTCTCACCGTGACAATTTGGAGGAATTTAACAAATATAAATTAGATATAATAAAATTAGTGCGGGAACAAACAGAAGTTAATAATTTTAATATCATTGATCGCGTGGAAATCACAGAACAGGAAGCTTCCAAACCATACCAACCAATGGATAAATATAATTTTATTGCAGAACAGTCACCCGCAATTCACAAACTCAGAACATATTTTGATGCGGATGTAGATTATTAACAGAAAAGCATTGAAACGAATCTTATGTTTTTTTATATTTTTGCCGTCACAAATTAAAATAATCAAAAAACCATTAACGAAATGAAATCTATTAAACTTATCATTATACTGTTTTCATTAACATTTCTGCTCTTTGCATGCACAGGGAAAAAAAGTATTGACAATCTTAACGAAGAAGATAAAATTGCAATGCTGGATGCTAAAATAAAAAAGAATCCAAGAGATGCCGATTTATATTTTGCTCGCTCAAAGGCTTTTTTTGAAGGGCATAAACATAAAGAGGCGCTTATTGACATAAAAAATGCTATCAACATTGATAATAAAAATGCCGACTATTATATTTTTGAAGCGGATATTTTATTTGCAAACAATGAAATATCATTAGCTTTTACTGCTTTACAAAATGCTATAAGAATAAATGGAAAGTCTATAAATGCGTATTTGAAGTCCGCAGAATTATCGCTGTATTTACGTGATTATGACAAAGTAAATTTTAACATAAATCAAGTACTAATGCTTGATAAACTTAACGCCAAAGCTTATTTCATAAAAGGTTATGCATTGAAAGAAACAGGAGATACACTAAAAGCTGTTGAATCATACAGAAAGGCAATAGAACTTAAATCGGATTATGGGGAAGCCTTTGAAGAGCTGGGATTATTATATTCTTTGAAGGGAGACCCGATAGCAATAGAATATTTTAACTCTGCATTAAATATAAATCCTAAAAATGTTCAAGTTATGTATGCATTAGGTTTATTCTATCAACAGCATGGCAATTATCAAAAGGCACTTGATATATATAAACAGGTTTTGGATTTGAATCCCAATCACGCAGTTACTCTTAATTCTGTTGGATATATAAATATGTCAGAGAAAAAAGATTATTCCAATGCATTGGATTGTTTTACAAAAGCAATAATAATAGATTCTGCTTATGTACTTGCATGGTCTAATCGTGGAGAAACATACGAACACATTGGTGATAAAAATAAAGCACGCGAAGATTATGAAAGAGTACTTAAATTAGACCCGGAAAATACTTTTGCAAAAGAGCATCTACATAAGTTGAAATAAAATTTTTATTTTCTCATGCTAATTACTTCTCCTGTTTTAATTGACAAATCAAGGAAAAGAATTTTAGGGTTAGCATTACGCTGTATGTGATAATCTGCTTCTTCTATTAGTTTGTAAATTTTTTCGCAAACATTTGGATTTATAAGTTTTGGAAAGTTTGTTTTAAATTTATCATCTTTTATTTCAAAAAAATCATTGCTATTATTTATTCCCATATTGATATACATTGATTTTCTAAATACATTTATAGCCATTGTAAAAAACAGTCGTTGTTGCTCTCTTCCCCATGCTGCAAATTCATCTGCCATATTTATAATAGGGGATATATCTTTATAAATAGAAAAAGTATTTCTTGTCCATTCAACAATAAATTCTTCAAAACGATTATCTGTATTAGCAATATTACGTATTTTTATCAAAGAACCTTCAGCAATAATTGCTTGTTGTTTGGCGACATCTTCGCTTAATCCTTTTTCGGTTTCAAGATAATTAATAATGGTTTCGGTACTTAATGAAGGGACTTTCACAAGTTGAGTACGAGAAATAATTGTTGGCAAAATAGCATCTGAATTATCCGTTATAAGAAAAAAAAGAGTGTTTGGGTCAGGTTCTTCAAGTATTTTCAACAGTTTTGGAGCAGCATCATAGTGAAGTTTATCAAAACACCAGACAATAGTAACTTTAAAAGTTGCTTCAAAAGCTTTTAAAGATAAATTATTTATTATCCTCGCAACATCACGAACATTTATTACTCCCTGTTTATTTCCTACATCTATGGTTTCATACCATGATTCTAAATCAATATAAGCATCGTTTTTAAGAACAAATTCTCTAAACAAATTAAGATATAAATATGCTTCAGGATTTTGTTTTATTCCAAGTTTTTCATTTGCTACATTTGGAAAACAAAAATGTAAATCAGGATGAGTAAGAGTATTGTATTTCAAACACGAAGGACACGTATTGCAGGAATCAGCTTTCAATTCCTCACCTGAAGCATAAGGAAAATATTGTTTATTTGTACAGTTTATAAATTGAGCATAGGCTAAAGCTAAAGCAAATGTTCCAGAACCGAACTGTCCGAAAAATAATTGTGTATGACTCACCCTCTGGTCTTGAACAATCTTTATCAAAGAATTGATAAGTTTGTTTTGTCCTATGATATTAGCAAATTGCATAATATTCTTATCTTGAATAATTTGGGGCTTCTCTTGTTATTGTTATATCATGTGGATGACTTTCTGCATAGCCTGCTGCTGTTATTTTTATAAATTTTGCAATGCTTTGTAGAGTTTCAATATCTTTTGAACCGGTATAACCCATACCGGCTTTTAAGCCTCCAACTAATTGATGTATAACTTCTGTAACTGTTCCTTTATATGGCACACGTCCAACAATACCTTCGGGGACTAACTTACTTAAATCGTCTTCCATATCTTGAAAATATCTATCTTTGCTTCCACATTGCATAGCGTCAAGAGACCCCATCCCTCTGTAAGATTTAAATTTTCTTCCTTCAAATATAATAGTATCTCCCGGGCTTTCTTCAACACCTGCCAATAATCCTCCTGCCATAATAGTAGAAGCACCAGCTGCAAGTGCTTTAACTATATCACCAGAATAACGAATACCTCCATCTGCAATTACAGGTATATCATAATTATAATTTTTCAAAGCTTCACAAACATCAAAAACAGCTGTAAGTTGTGGAACTCCTATGCCCGCTATTATTCTTGTAGTGCAAATTGAACCAGGTCCAATACCTACTTTTATTGCATCTGATCCTGCTTCAGCTAACATCAACGCTGCATCTGCTGTTGCAATGTTTCCACAAACTACATCTACTTTTTCCCCATATATTTGTTTTACTCTTTTGACAGCTTCTATAACATTTTTTGAATGTCCATGCGCTGTATCAATAACAATAGCATCAACTCCTGCTGCAATAACTGCACTTATTCGTTTATCCATATCGGGTGTTATTCCAATTCCTGCTGCAACTCGCAATCTACCCAATCTATCTTTGCATGCTAAAGGGCGTTCTCTACGTTTGGTTATGTCTCTATAAGTAATTAAACCAACCAATTTACCATGTTCATCAACAACAGGCAGTTTTTCTATTTTATAAGTTTGTAGCATGTCAGCAGCTTGTTCCAAAGTAGTATGTTCAGGAGCAGTTATAAGTTTATCTGCTTGTGTCATTACATCAATAATAGGTCTATGGTCATTGCGTTCAAAACGTAAATCGCGATTTGTAACTATACCTATTAAAAATTTATGTTCATCAACAACAGGTATTCCTCCAACAGAATAATCATGCATTATTTGACGAGCGTCTGCAACTAAAGCATTTTGGCTAATTGTTACAGGATTTACAATCATTCCATTTTCCGCTCTTTTAACTTTTACAACTTCTTCTGCCTGTTTTTCAATAGGCATATTTTTATGTAAGACTCCAATTCCCCCTTCTTGTGCTATGGCAATAGCCATTCGTGATTCTGTAACTGTATCCATTGCGGCAGAAACTACAGGTATATTAACTTCTATATTACGAGAAAAACGACTTTTAGTATTAACTTGACGAGGGATTACCTCAGAATAAGCAGGTAATAATAGAACATCATCGTAAGTTAGTCCTTCTCCTGCAAATTTTTTACTGTTCTGAAACATATTTTTACTTATATTTAGGCTTGCAAAATTACAAAAATAATTATAATTAAAAGAAAAAATAAGATATTTCTAATTATATACAAGCTTTGTAATTTTTTCTAAATAAATTATGTTAATGGAATTTTACCAAATTAGAATATAGCATTTTTAGGGAAGCGAGGAAATGGGATAACATCACGAATATTACTCATACCTGTAACAAATAGTAGCAATCGTTCAAAACCTAATCCAAAACCACTGTGAGGTGCGGAACCAAAACGACGAGTATCTAAATACCAATCCATGTCTTTTGGTTCAATACCGACTTCTTGCATACGTAAAATAAGCTTTTCTATATTGTCTTCGCGTTGAGAACCCCCAATAATTTCTCCTATGGTAGGGAAAAGAACGTCCATAGCTCTAACGGTCTTGCCATCATCATTCTGTTTCATGTAAAAAGCTTTTATTTCACGTGGATAATCTATTAAGATAACAGGACATTTGAAATGTTTTTCTACTAAATATCTCTCATGTTCTGATTGCAAATCTGTACCCCATGCTACAGAAAATTCAAATTTTTGTTTTGATTTTTGAAGAATGTTTATAGCTTCTTCATAACGTAATCTCACAAATTTATTTTCAACAACAAAACGCAAACGTTCTATAAGACTGTTGTCATACATATTATTTAAAAACTCTACGTCGTCTTTGCAATTTTCCAATGCGTAAGATACAAGGTACTTTATAAAATCTTCTGCTAAATCCATATTATCATCAAGGTCATAAAATGCCATTTCAGGTTCGATCATCCAAAATTCAGATAAATGGCGTGGAGTATTTGAATTTTCAGCTCTAAAAGTAGGACCAAAAGTATATATTTTACCTAATGACATAGCTCCAAGCTCACCTTCTAATTGTCCACTGACAGTTAAAGATGTTTCTCTTCCAAAAAAATCTTCATTATAATCAATTTTTCCATCTTGTGTTTTGGGTAAATTATTCATATCAAGTGTTGTTACACGAAACATTTCTCCAGCTCCTTCTGCATCAGAAGCTGTTATTAAAGGAGAATGCCAATAAAAAAAACCTTTGTCATTAAAGTATTTATGAATAGCAAAAGCCATTGCGTGTCGCATACGAAAAATAGCTCCAAAAGTATTTGTCCGTCCTCGTAAATGAGCAATTTCTCTTAAAAACTCAAGACTATGTCCTTTTTTCTGTAAAGGATAAGTTTCGGGATTTGCAATACCATAAATCTCTATTACTGAAGCTATAATTTCTACAGATTGACCTTTTCCCAAACTTTCAACCAATATTCCATTTACAGAAAGACATGCTCCTGTGGTAATATTTTTCAACAATTCTTCGTCAAACTTTTCAATATCAGCAACTACTTGTATGTTATTTATCGTACTTCCATCATTTATGGCGATAAAAGCCACATTTTTATTACCTCTCTTTGTACGAACCCATCCTTTAATACAAACATCTTTTCCTATTAAATGTTTGGATTGTTCGCTTAATAATTTTTGTATTTCAATTTTTGTCATTTTATGTTTTGATTCTATTTTTTTCAAACAGCAAAAATAGTAAAAAAGCCTGTTTAATGAATGAATTTTATTTCTTTCTGTTCTGCTTCCACTAATTTTCCATCATTTTTATTTAATTGTAAAGCACCATAACTATTAACTCCTATAATTTTTGCTTTTATTTTTTCTTCTTTATAAATATATTCTCTCTCCTGTCCAAAATAAAGCATTTTTGAAAGATATTCTTTTTTTATTGTTTCCAAGTTCAAAGCAAGTTGATTTTTTGCTCTTATAGAATAATAACGAAAAAAAATGCTATCAATAAGTTCTTCACATATCACATCCAAATCGTAATTTTTTTCTGTTTCCAAAGCCATTGAAGTAGGGTTATTAGCAAATTTGAATAAAGTTTGATTGACATTTAATCCTATTCCACAATAAGATTTTAAAAAATCGTTACCCATGATTTTATTTTGCACTAAAATGCCACAGATTTTATTTTTTTTCACATAAATATCATTAGGCCATTTTATTTTTATATCCTCATGTTTCAGGTATTTTTTAAGACAGTCAATAACACCAAGAGAAAGGATTTGTGTTATAATAAACTGTTCGGCAGGTTGTAAAAACAAAGGTTTTAACAAAAGACTAAAGGTTAGATTTTTAAAATTTTCACTTTCCCATGCATTATTTGCCTGCCCTTTGCCTTCCTTTTGACAGTGTGTAAGATAAATAGAAAATTCCGGCAGATTATTATTTTCATCGTCTTGCAACATATAGGTTTGCGTAGAACCTAACGATGCAAAAGTTTTTAAATTATATTCCATATATATTTATAATTATTAATACTTAATTATGTTTCTCTAATATTTTTCTATTTACAAAAGTATGTAAAAATTTAATAGTATTTTAAGACTTGAAAAAAAAAGTGATAAAAAATAAAATTTTGCAATTAAAAAAGAAGATTTTTACAATATTATACTCAAAATACTGTCAGGAGTATTAGCAAAACATGTGGGGATAATTCCGAAATCTATATCATTATTTTCAAAATTATCATTTCTAAATGCTTGAAAAATTTTTACGATATTAAACATTTTTTGAACAGAAATCAAAAACTTTATTCTTTAAATTTATGTATTTGAGCAGTAAAAAAAGATGAAATATAAATTTTTAATTAGCTGAAAGCACAATTACAATCTCTCCTTTTACATTTATATCTTTATAATAATGGATTATATTGGAAAGAGTATCTCGTTTTATTTCTTCAAATTTTTTTGAAAGTTCTCTTGCTATACAACATAGACGTTCTTTTCCAAAAATTGCAGCTAAATCTGTAAGTGTTTTAAGTAAACGATGAGGTGATTCATAAAATATTATTGTACGGGTTTCACTTTTTAATGTTTCAAGTCTTGATAATCGTCCCTTTTTTGCAGGTAAAAAACCTTCAAAAACGAACCTGTCACAAGGAAAACCAGATGATACTAAAGCAGGAACGAAAGCAGTTGCACCCGGAAGACATTCTATGTCTATATTATTTCTTATACATTCCCTCATAAGTAGAAATCCGGGGTCAGAAATAGCAGGAGTTCCGGCATCAGTTATCAATGCTATTGTTTCTCCTGAAGCAAGTTTTGAGATAATTGCATTAAGAGTTTGATGCTCGTTAAACTTATGATGAGCAATAACAGGAGTTGTTATCTGATAATGATTAAGTAATATTTTTGATGTTCGTGTATCTTCTGCCAATATTAAACCTACTTCTTTAAGTATTCTAACGGCACGAAAAGTAATATCTTCAAGATTACCTATTGGAGTTGGAATAAGATACAATTTATTCATCTTCCATCATTTCATCCGTCATTTCCATATTATGATAAACAGCTTGCACGTCATCATCTTCTTCTAAAAGATTTATCATTTTAAGAATTTTTTTTGCGGATTCTAATTCTACAGAAACCATAGTATTAGGTATTCTTTGTAGTTCTGCACTCTGTGCCTCTATACCTGATTGTTCTAATACTTTTTGCATTGAAGAAAAGTCTTCCATTTGACAATATGCCGTTAAGTAACCTTCGTCCTGTTCTATTTCTTCTGCTCCTGCGTCTATCAATGTCATTTCCAATTCTTCAGGATTATTGTTTTCAATGGGTATACTAAAAACTCCTTTACGTGAAAAAATAAAATTCAAAGAACCATTCGTTCCAAGATTTCCGCCATATTTGTTTAAAATACTTCTAACTGTTGATACCGTTCTGTTGTTATTGTCTGTTAAACATTCAACAAAAACTGCCACTCCGTGTTGAGCATAACATTCAAAAGTTAATTCAGTAAGTGCAGCCGTATTTTTATCTGCTGCTTTGTTAATTGCTCTTTGAAGAGTATCTTTTGGCATATTTACACCTTTTGCATTTGCAATAGCAAGTCTCAAACGCGCATTTCCATCCGGATCGTTTCCACCTTCTTTTACTGCAACAGTTATATCTTTTATTATTTTAGAAAATATTTTAGAACGTTTACTGTCCAAAGCTCCTTTTTTCCTTTTAATGGTTGACCATTTATTATGTCCTGACATAAGTTATATTTAATTTGAAAGTGCAAAAATAAAAAAAACAAATAATATTACTTTTGTTACAGATTAAAAATAAAAAATTTGATATGAAAATAATATGTGTTGAACCAATAGGCATAAATAATGCACATGCAGAAAATTTAAAACAAAATTTTGCCATACAAGGACATCAATTTGTATTTTACAGTGATAGAAAAGAAGATGAAAATATTCTAATTGATAGATTAAAAGATGCTGATGTAGGAATTATTTCTAACATTCCCTTGACTAAAAATGTATTGTCAAGATGTACAAATCTGAAATTTCTTGCAGTGGCTTTTACAGGTTTAGATCATATTGCTATGGATTATTGTGAGGCACATGGCATTGAAGTTAAAAATGCCGGTGGTTATGCAACAACATCGGTAGCAGAATTGGTTGTTGGTTTGATATTAGACCTTCAAAGAAAAATAACGGAAATGAATGTTTTAACCAGAGAGCATCAAATGCGAGGAACATTTCTTGGTAAAGAATTAAAAGGAAAAATTGTTGGTATCATTGGCACAGGGCAGATTGGTTTAGAAACAGCAAAACTTCTTTTAGCCTTTGGGTGTAAAATTTTAGCGTATAGCAGAACACAAAAAGAAAATGCACAAAAACTTGGCATAGAATATATGTCGCTTGAAAATTTAATTCAAAAATCTGATATTATATCTCTGCATCTCCCATTGACACCCGAAGCAACACACATTATTAATAAGCAAAACATTTCACTTTGTAAACCTTCGGCTCTTATAATCAACACTGCAAGAGGTAAAGTTATTGATACGGATGCATTAATTTGGGCATTGGAACACAATGTTATTTCAGGTGCCGGTATAGATGTTTATGATTCAGAGCCTCCTGTTTATGACGATAAATTATTACATTGCCCGAATTGTATTTTTACTCCGCACATAGCTTTTGCAACTCAAGAATCTTTTGCAAAACGGATAGAAATAGTTTTTAATAAAATAAATGAATGGTTAGCTACGAAAAAATAAACAGATTTATTTCATTTTACTTTTTCACATAAATAAAAGAAAAGGACTAATATTATTATTTTATTAGTCCTTTTTTTATTGAGGGTGGAAGATGGGACTCGAACCCACGACCCTCAGAACCACAATCTGATGCTCTAACCAGCTGAGCTACATCCACCATTTATCAATTTTTGAAGTTGCAAAATTACTACTTTTTTCTTAATTATGCAAGACTTGAGCCTAAAATTTCTTGATTTTTTGTCGCAATAATAAAGTTTTTAGATTCATTTTTAAGTAAAATTCAATCTGAATGTTTTACAATTATAATAATTCTTTTGTATATATACAAATATTAGAGAAAAAGTACTATAAAATAATTTTTTTTCAACAATAATAACATTGTTATTAAGAAACTTTGTACCTTTGCAGCCGTTTATAAATTTTTTTACTGTAAAAATAATAAATAAAATGACACACAAAGAAGTGATTAAGAGAGACGAAGTCGTTGTCAAATTCGTTGGAGACAGCGGCGACGGCATGCAGCTAACAGGCACTCTCTTTTCAGATACCTCTGCTTTGGACGGGAACGATATTGCAACCTTTCCCGATTATCCGGCAGAGATTCGCGCCCCTCACAATACTGTGGCAGGAGTTTCGGGCTTTCAGGTACATATTGGAAAGCATATTTATTCCTCAGGCGATGAAGCAGATGTATTGGTAGCGATGAATCCTGCATCATTAAATTCTAATTTGAAGTGGGTAAAAAAAGGAGGTATCATAATAATTGACGCAGACACTTTTTCAAGTGAAGCAATAGAAAAAGCAGGTTATACTGCAAACCCATTGGAAGATAACAGCCTTTCAAGCTACAATCTGATTAAAGCACCTGTTACTTCAATGACTATGGAAGCGGTAAAAGATATTTTTACTGATAAAAAGTCTGCCGAAAAATGCCGTAATATGTTTGCACTTGGCATGATTTTCTTTATTTTTGGAAAGTCGCTGGAGCATACAGATGCATATTTGGAAAAGAAATTCAAAAAAAATCCTGCTGTTGTGGAGGCTAACAAGGCAGTTATCCGTGCAGGATATAACTTTTGTGAAAACACTGACGTTTTGGAAGCACAATTCCAAGTGGAAACGGCTGAAATAACAAAAGGAAAATACAGAAACATAACGGGAAACATTGCTACTGCATGGGGATTGCTGGCAGCGGCAGAAAAAGCAGGCTTAAAACTCTTTCTGGGTTCATATCCTATCACTCCTGCAACCGATATTCTTGTAGAATTGGCAAAACATAAATCGCTGGGAGCAAGAGTCTTTCAGGCAGAAGATGAGATTGCGGGTATATGTTCGGCAATCGGTGCTGCCTTTGCGGGTTCTCTTGCCTGCACATCAACCTCAGGACCGGGCTTGTCTTTGAAGAGTGAAGCAATAGGTTTGGCTGTTATGACCGAATTACCATTGGTTATAGTAGATGTACAGCGTGGAGGTCCTTCAACAGGATTGCCTACAAAAACAGAACAGAGCGATTTGGCTCAAGCCTTGTTTGGACGTAATGGAGAAGCACCCTGCATTGTCATTGCCGCATCTTCGTCCGCCAACTGTTTTGACTGGGCTTTTGAAGCGGCACGGCTTGCTCTTGAACACATGACCCCATGTATCCTTCTTACCGATGGTTATCTTGGAAACGGTTCACAGTTATTCAGAATACCTAAAATGGCGGATTTACCTCAAATACATCCTCCGTTTGCAAAGGAAAACGACCCCGAATATATGCCTTACAGAAGAAATCCTGAAACACTGGTTAGAGAATGGGCTGTTCCGGGAATGGAAGGTTTAAGACACAGAATAGGAGGTTTGGAAAAAACCAATGGCAAAGGTGCTGTTTCTACCGATAATAACAATCATCAGTTAATGACCACTTATCGCAAAGAAAAAGTTGAACGGATTGCCAACCGCATTCCCGACCAGAAGGTTATGGGTGCGGAGGATGCCGAACTGCTTGTTATAGGGTGGGGCGGAACACAGGGAGCTTTAAAACTTGCTGTGCAGGAGATGCAAAATGAAGGAAAGAGCATTGCCTTTACCCATTTCAACTACATTATGCCTTTGCCAAAGAACACGGGCGATATATTAAAACGTCATAAAAAAACGGTGGTTTGTGAATTGAATATGGGACAGTTTGTAAATTATTTAAGAATGAACTTTGAAGGAATAAACTTCCGTCAATATAATAAGGTACAGGGCTTGCCGTTTGTAGTAAGCGAACTGAAAAATTGTTTTAATCAAATTTTGGAGGAAAAGTAATTATGATAGAACATTCAACGGTAGAATTAACGAGAGCAGATTTTGCAAGCGACCAAATGGTTAAGTGGTGTCCCGGTTGCGGAGATCATTCAATCCTTGCATCAATTCTTGGCGTATTTCCAAAAATCGGCTATAAAAAAGAAAACTTTTGTATGGTTTCGGGTATTGGCTGTTCCTCACGTTTTCCTTATTATGTAAACACTTACGGCTTTCATTCAATACATGGACGTGCTGCCGCAATAGCAACAGGCATCAAAATATCCAATCCCAATCTTTCCGTGTGGATAAACAGCGGGGACGGCGATGCTATGGCTATCGGCGGAAACCATTTTATTCATTTGATAAGACGTAATATGGACGTTAATTACATTTTGTTTAACAACCAGATTTACGGCTTGACCAAAGGTCAGTATTCTCCAACTACCAAGCAGGGTCAGATAACTAAAACCTCACCTTTCGGAGTTATAGATTATCCTTTCAATCCGGGCGAGTTGGTAATTGGTTCAAGAGGGACTTTCTTTGCACGTGCAGTTGATAATCAGCCGAAGACTTTGGTTGAAGTTTGTGAACACATGGCTGCTCACGATGGCACTTCGGTTGTTGAGGTATTGCAAAACTGCGTTATCTTCAACAATGGAACTCATGCCGAAGTTACCGACAAGGAAGTTAGGGAAGAGAGACAACTTTGGCTGAAACACGGCGAACCTATGATTTTTGGAAAAAATAGAGATAAGGGTATTGTTCTTAACGGCACGAAGTTGGAGGTTGTAACCATTGGAGAGAACGGTATTACCGAAAAGGATATTCTCGTACATGACGAGACAACTGAAAATACCGGTATCCACATGATGCTTGCTCAAATGCGTCCTCCTCATTTTCCTATGGCTTTTGGAGTTATCAGGGCTTACAAACAGCCTACCTACAAGCAGTTATTTGAACATCAGATGGAAGATGCACAAAAGGATGCCAAAATCAAATGTGTAGATGATTTGTTGAACAGTGGCGACACTTGGATAGTGGAATAACTTTTTAATTACATTCATAATATTGGGGGTTGCAGTTAATTTTAATTGCAGCCCCATTTTGTTTTTGTTTATCATTGCCGTAACGGAAAGTCCGATTTTTTTTCACGCTCTTAAAACGTTTTTTACCCTCCTTTCAACCTTTGTTGCAACATTTAAAACCTTTGTTTTCGGTCTAAAGCTTTAGACCGAAAACAAAGGTTTTTAATCCGTTGAAAATGATTGCATTGACAGAAACAATGGTTGGAAAAATGACAACAATGGTTGGCGAATTGGAAACAATGGTTGAAGTGGTTGGAACGAGGGTTATTGAATTTGTAACAAATGTTACACTTTGGATTGCTTCGCTTTTGCTCGCGATGACGAGAGTGGAAGAGATTGAAACGAGGATTGCAGGACTTGAAACATTGTTTGCAGGGACGGAAAAAATGCTTTTGAAAATTTTTAGTATTTTTTGTTTCACAAAGTAGTTTTACAGATTTTTCTTATTCTCAATAACTACAATTTTTTGGTCGTATTCGTTGAGTAAAGTACTGTAAGAAAAAGTTGTATCAATAATGTCCATTGTCTGTTGAGTATTCACCAGCAGCGTATCACCAATCTGCACATCGTCAATAATGTTACGATATACCACATTAACACCTGCTTCCCGCATTCTGTAAAAATAAAAATATGAATCTTGACGATTTTCCCAGCCATCTGCACCATTGATAATTACAGCAATGTTTCCATATGGCAGATAACCCATTTCAATCCGTTTCATTATCCAAAAACGATTGTTATACCCAGCATTATATTCGTGGTTCATACGGTTGAGCGACAGAGACTTTATTACAGCATTTTTGTATGGGAAGAAAAAGATGGCAATGAGAAAAATATATGGCAGAAACTTCAATTTGGTTTTGTCTTTGAGCCAAAAATGAATTTTTTCCAGCGCAAGAGCAATAAACAAAGCAAGAAATGGCAATGCAATTATAACGTACCATTCCAATTTTGTTTGACTGCAACTGATTATCAATGTGTATAAAAAGGCTGTTCCAAAGGTATAAATGGACAGGTCTTTGTTTAACGATTTTGTAACAGCGTTTTCGTTCTTTATTTTTATGCACCAGTTAATTACAATCGCAACAGGTAACGCCCAAATGAAATATGAGAAGTAGTTTTTGTAAATATATTGCCAATAAAACCCAAAAGGCTCTTTATGATTCTCTATTACATTAAAATATCTTCCGCCAATTTCCTCTTTCCAAACGGCTTTCAGGTAACCGTGATTTTGAATTTCACGTCCGAAATAGTACGTTCCAACAAGCAAAACGAAAATTAGCAATCCGTAATAAGTCGTTCTGTTTCTCAAAATATCTTTTACGCTCTTTTTATACATTGCATAAAGAAACAGAGATGGCAAAGGAATGAACGCCTGTACGCTTTTGGTCAGTACGGACAGCGAAAGAGCAATAAAGAAACCAAGTAAGTATCTGTTCTTTTTCTCTTTGCAGTAAAGAAAAAAGCATAAGGAATAGACCGTTACCCATAAGAGCAGCATTGCTTCATAGTCTGCACTTCGGCAAACGTGATAATAGTAAATTATTCCTTTGGAAACGATAAGAATTAAGGCTGCATAGAAACCAACGAAAGGACGTTTCAACTTGCCACAGAAAAGGATTATGGCAAGACAGGCAAACAATGCCGCCATAGCAGAAGGGAAACGCACGGCAAATTCATTCAATCCAAAGATTTTAATGCTGATTGCCTGACACCAAAGAGCCAAAGGCGGTTTTGTAGCCCACATATCAGGCTGGAAGTCAAAGGTTACAATAAACGGATTTCCTAATTTGGTCATTTCATACGCCGATGCTGCATAGCGACTCTC
>JAISUE010000006.1 GCA_031272245.1 Bacteroidales bacterium | reverse complement strand
TATACAAATGAGCAAACAAAAGAAGAAATTGCAAGGGAAGAATGGCTAAATAAACTTGATAAAATGTCTGAAGACGAATTAAAAAATAGAGAAAGTATTTACAAAACATATTTAGATATGGCATCAATGGCAGAATATAGTTACAAAGATGGTTCTATTAAAGAAAAAGACTTACCGAATGGATGGCAAGAAGTTAAATTTGAAAACGATCCAAATTTGAGCAATATTATAAATATGGCTAATAATAATGATGATGGATTTCAATGTTCATTATTAATGAATGAAGAAGGTAAATATGTTTTGTCTTTTAGAGGAACGAATGAGATAATAAAAGATGGGAAAGAAGATGTAAACGGAATATTTACACCTGATTCACCGCAAGCACGATTAGCATTGCAAACAACTGAAAAATTATTAAACAGTGGAATAATTAAAAAAGAAAATCTACAACTCACAGGTCATTCGTTAGGAGGAAGATTAGCTAGCGAAGTAGCCGTAGAATATGGTTTAACTGCATATACGTTTAATTCGGCAGGAGTTTCATTGCAAACGAAAAATAAGATTCGTAATGACTTAGAAAAAATGAATAATAGCGGTAAAATAATAAATGTTTGTTCTGCAAATGACAAACTGACAACAGTACAAAATTTAGGAAGTTTTTTTGCAGATAATCATTATCTCAAACCTATATCTAATTTTTTATTAACTAACAATACACTTAAATCACAACAAAAACAAAATATTTTAGATAAAGGAACAATACTCATAAGAAATGCTTTATTTGGAGCAGATGTAAGAAATGTTGGTGGAAGAAAAGTCATATCGGACGCTTACGGAGGACATTCTATAACTGCTCTGCGAACATCAATAGGCAGAAGGTATGCGGATATACAAAACAAATTAAATCAAAACTATTGATTGCATAAATTACATTCAATAATAATGTCGTTATATATCAGATTACAAAAATAGTAAGCACCTTTATTTATATCTTTGTATCATTCTTTCATATTGTGGAAAACATTAACCACATCCTCATCCTCTTCTAATTTGCCAATAAGTTTCTCTACTTCGTCATGTTGTTCTTGTGTTACTTCCTTATAGTCATTAGGAATACGTTCAAAAGTGAATGACATTATTTCAAAATCATTTTCTTCCAAATATTTTTGTATAGCACCAAAAGCAGTAAATTCAGCATAAATAAATATCTCATCATCTTCCAAAAAACATTCATCAACACCATAATCTATCAGCACAAGTTCCAAATCTTCCATATTGAGATTTTCTTTTGCTTTAACTTTGAAATTACATTTTCGTTCAAATAGAAAATCTGTCATTCCACTCGTTCCAAGCGAGCCATTACAACGATTAAATGCCGCTCTTACGTTAGCTACTGTACGTGTAGGATTATCTGTTGCAGTTTCTACAACAACAGCTACACCTCCCGCTGCATATCCCTCATAAACCACTTCTTTATAATCCGCAGTATCTTTTGAAACAGCACGTTTTATTGCTCGTTCAACATTTTCTTTTGGCATATTTTCAGCTTTTGCATTTTGGATTAAAAGCCTTAATTTTGAGTTAGCATTAGGATCTGAACCTCCTGCCTTAACAGCCATTTCTATTTCTTTTCCTATGCGAGTAAAAACCCTCGCCATATTTCCCCAACGTTTTAATTTTCTTGCCTTTCTATATTCAAATGCTCTTCCCATTTTTATTCTATTTATTAAAGTTTTCAGTTTGCAAAAGTAAGCAAAACAAGTTATTTTTTGCTATTTTATTTTAATAAAACAGCAATATTTTTCACAATATCTTGATAAAATTTTAGATACATACATATATCACATACTTATTACAATATATTATACATCTAAATAAGCAAAATAATAATTTTTTTACTTTATTTTTTGATTTTTAAGTTGGTAATTAAAATAAAATTCATATCTTTGCAAACTTAACTTCACTAATTTTTACAAATGTAAGTGAGTTAAATTAACTAAAAAAGAGTAAAGTAACTTAATTAGATTGAAAAAATGAAAAACAAGTACATTGACTTAATTGGTCAAACTTTTGAATTTCCTCAAGAAGAATTCAACGTTGATGATAACGAATTACTTTTCCATGATATACCTTTAATGGATGTTATTAAACAGTATGGGACTCCATTAAAAATTTCCTATCTCCCTCGCATCTCTACCCAGATACAGAAAGCTAAACGATTGTTTAATGTTGCTATTGCCAAAGTAGATTATAAAGGGACTTACAACTATTGTTATTGTACTAAAAGCTCGCATTTTTCTTTCATATTAGACGAAGTGTTAAAAAACGATGTTAATTTAGAAACATCTTCAGCTTTTGACATTAATCTTATAGATGAACTTATTGAACAAGGTATATTATCTCGAGAACAATATATATTATGTAATGGATTTAAAAGACCTCAATATATAGAAAATATAGGTGAACTGATTAAGAAAGGATTTGAGAATGTTATTCCTATTATTGATAATATAGAAGAAATAGATTTACTTGAAGAAGTTATTGATACAAAATGTCAGGTTGGAATACGCATTGCAGCCGAAGAAGAACCCTTGTTTGACTTCTACACTTCCCGCCTCGGCATCAGATACAATGATATAGTCAACTTCTATAAAAGGAAAATAGCCAATAATGAAAAATTCAAACTGAAAATGTTACATTTTTTCATAAATACAGGAATAAAAGACACGGCTTACTATTGGAACGAACTGCAAAAATGCGTTAATGTTTTCTGTTCTTTGAAAAAATTTGCACCAGAATTAGACTCATTAAACATTGGTGGAGGTTTTCCAATTAAAAATTCTTTAGGTTTTAGTTATGATTATGAATACATGGCTGAGGAAATTTTAGCTCAAATAAAAGAAATTTGCAACAAACAGGGAGTTGAAGAACCGGACATTTTCACTGAATTCGGCTCTTTTACCGTTGGAGAATCAGGCTGCATACTTTATTCTATCATAGACCAGAAAAGACAAAATGACAGAGAATTATGGTATATGATAGATTCATCCTTCATAACTACCTTACCCGACACATGGGGCATCAATCAACGTTTTATTCTCCTGCCAATAAATAAATGGGACAACGAATATCAACGTGTATTTCTCGGCGGTTTAACTTGCGACTCCCAAGATTATTACAGTAATGAAGCCCATAACAATGCCGTATTTCTCCCAAAATATACTTCTATGGACGAAGAACCTTTGTATATAGGTTTTTTTCATACCGGAGCATACCAAGAATCTCTTGCAGGTTACGGAGGAATTCAGCATTGCCTTATACCTCAACCAAAACATATCATACTTGACAAAGACATCAACGGGGAATGGAGTACCAAACTTTTTGCCAAAGAACAGAGCCATAAATCTATGTTGAAAATACTCGGATATTAAAATAACATTACCATAAAATACAGTAACTAATAACCAAAATTTATAAATAAAACTTATCTTTGCAATCTTATTTGTAATATATAAAGCATACACCAATGAGATTTATGAAAGTAAATAAACCAAGGCGATTTGAATATAAACCTCGCTTTTACGACCCAAACAAAGAAGAATTGGAACAGTTAAAAGCCAAATACGGACCTATAGAAGGAGAAAAGTATAAACGCCGAATAGATTTTCGTTCAGCCATGAAAGAAAAGAAAAAAGAAAAAATGGCAAAACCAATATCTATACTCAAAATGTTGCTTTACGCTTTCATAGCAATTGCTATGATTTATGTTTTACTAACGTTTGTAGAGACATGGCAATAATAAAATTATTAAGTGATGTGATAGCAAATCAGATTGCAGCAGGAGAAGTTGTCAATCGCCCAGCATCTGTTGTCAAAGAACTGATGGAAAATGCTATTGACGCAGGAGCAACCGATATAACCCTCATTATTAAAGACGCCGGCAAAACCCTTATTCAAGTTATAGATAATGGATGTGGCATGGATAAAGACGATGCACAGATGAGCTTCACCGCTCACGCCACTTCTAAAATTCAAACAGCCGATGACCTGTACAATCTTAACACTATGGGCTTTCGTGGAGAGGCTTTGGCATCCATTGCTGCTATTTCATTCATTGAGATGAAAACCAAACTTAACAAATCTGAACTCGGCACAATCGTAAATGTTGAAGGGGGACAAATAAAAAAAGTTGAACCTGTATCATGTGAAAAAGGTACTTCAATTTCTGTAAAAAATCTCTTCTTTAATACTCCTGCACGCAGAAATTTTCTCAAAGCTGACAGCATAGAAAATGATCACATAACAAATGAATTTATAAGAATAGCTCTTTTTTATAATGACGTTTCATTCACTTACTACAACAACGGAAAGATTGTCTTTAAATTAGACAAAACCAATATGCGCAAACGTCTTTCCATCATCTTCGGCAGAAATTATGATAGCAAAATCCTGCCGCTTGACGAAGATACCGATTTGGTTAAAATTCACGGCTTCATATCCAAAATTGAACTCGTAAGAAAAAAAAAGGACGAACAATATTTTTTCGTAAATGGTCGCTTTATGCGAAACAACTACTTTGCTAACGCGGTTGAAAGAGCCTATATTGGTTTAATTCCCGACCATACTCACCCATTTTTTGTCATAAATCTTTTCGTTAATCCAAAAAATATTGACGTCAACATTCACCCTACAAAAACAGAAATCAAATTTTTAGACGATAAATTTATTTATTCCATCCTTTTAGCAGCAACTAAACGCTCACTTGGTCAATTTACTTTAGAATCAGAAATAGATTGGAATTTACCAACAACAATGGCTTTTTCTGCCAGTCCAACAACTGCTCCCCTCGTACCGCCAAGCATAAACTACAATCCTAATTACAATCCTTTCAACCCTAACAAAAGTTTTGACCACAGTACATCCAACGACTTTCTCTCTTCTCCCAAAATACTTTTTAATAATCTGCACGAAAATACTAATACAACCAACGATATTTCAAAAAATTCACATACAAACTCTCCTTATCAGGTTGCCCAAAAATATATTATTGTCCCCAACAACGAATATTGCATAGTCGTTCACCAACAACGTGCCTCTTTAAGAATACTTTATGACGAGTTCATTTCTTCCGCACACTCCAACGTTAAAGGACAGCAATTTCTCTTCCCTCTAAATCATTTTTTCAATCCGGCGCACAGTTTTCGCCTTTTGGAATTAAGCGATGAATTAAAAAATTACGGCTTTGAGTTAGAATATCTCGAAGACGGCAGTTTTAATATCACCGCAGCCCCAAACAATTTGAGTTCTGAACAAATAATTGATGCAATAGATGAATTTATTGACAGCCTTGATGAGAATAATAACAGCAAGAGCGAAAGAGAACACAAAATTGCCCTCTCACTTGCCAAACGCCTCTGCATCAAAGATGGTGATATTTTGACAGAAAACGAAGTTGTCAGCCTGATTTCGCAATTGTTTTCCAAAAACAATTACGAAATCAGCCCTTTAAATGAGAGAATCTTAACGCGTCTTTCAACAGACTATTTGGACAGTTTACTTTCTTAAAATAAAATTTATGATTAAAATACAGATATTTTGACATATCTCTTCGGATTGGCTTTTATATCTTCAATCAATGCGTCCAATTTTTTAGCAGAAAGGTTGAGATTATTATAGAGCGAGTCATCATTTATAAGCAATCCGATATTTCCTTCACCTGTTTGGATTTTTTTCAAAATTGTTGAGACTGAAATTAGACTTTGATTGGTCTCTCTTAATGTTTGACCGATGTTCGCCTGAGCCAAAGTATCGGCAATATTAGAAAAATTGGATATAATATTATTAAACTTGTCACTGTTTGAATTAAAATTGTCAGTAATACTTTCCAAATTGGCAAGAATCTGTTTCACTCTCACCTTTTCTTTATCCAATAAACCATCAATTTGAATAGAAATAGATGCAAGATATTCGGTTGAAACTTTTATATTTTCAATGCTCTGTTCAATATTATTTCTTCCCTGTTCGTCAAGTAGTTTATTGATAGCCATAAGAACCGAATCTAAATGTGCGGCAGCCACAGTTATATTTTCTATTGTTGGTTTCAAATCTCCACCAAGCTTGTCCATCATTCCTATCTCTGCATGAGCATCAATCGTATCCTTGCTGTTCAAAAACACAGACGAAGAACCAACATCTATTCTCATTTCCGTACCACCCAAAAGACCGGAAGAATACATCACAAGTTTTGAATCATGTGGTATTTTCACATCATTATCAATAGAAATTGTAACCAAAAAGTGCTGACCTCTGCTATCCATCCGTTCAATTTTTTTCACATAACCCACTTTCATACCGTTTATGTAAATATAATTTGAAGCATGTAGTCCTGACACGGAACTATAAACAGCAAAATAAGTGTTATTGGAACTAAAAAATTCCTTGCCTTTCATATAATTTATGCCAAAAAACAGAATAGTAAGAGCAACAATTACTGTGATTCCAATTTGGATTTCTTTCTTATGTTTATGCATTTTAAAATGTTTTTCTTTTTTATGCTTGCAAATGTAATAAAACTTATTGACAATCGCCATTTTCTCTTTTAACCATGTACTTCCCCACACTTTTTTGTAGAAAAAAACATTACATACATATTTTTATCAGGTTATTATAATCAAAAAAATGAAAAGTACTATATTTGTTGGTACATACTTTATTTCTCATTATTATTCAAAATTTTGATTATATCTTCGTCTAACATTTTAATAATTTTATTGTTCAACTCACCGCTCTCTCAAATAAATTGACATTGCAGTATTGTGAAAAACGTTTTAGCTAACATCTTTGGCTTCAAAACAATCACACTATTCCCATTAACCACCGTTCTAACTGCATCTACCGATTTTTGTTACACATTTATCAAGATTTAAAACTTCATAATCAAGATTTAGAACTTCATAATCAAGATTTAGAACTTCATAATCAAGATTTAGAACTTCATAAAATTTGTTTTATTTCTTTGAAATAAAACACCAAAAGAAACATGATTTTAATTTAACAACAAAATGATAAAAGGAATTCAAAACAAACCTAATGCCAAACTTATGAATTTGCAGAAAATTTCAACTCAAAATTGCATGATTATGCACCCACTTTCAGCATTCCATAACTCATTCAAAACTGATATGTGACAATTAAAACTTATCAAGATGAAATCAACAACAATGACAAAAGTTTCCCGCAAGAAAATCGCGGTTAAACAATAATTAAATGGCAATTAAATTAGAGATGTGTTCGTGAAAAATATACCTTTGTTTTTTCGTATATAACCTTAATAAAAACTATTTATAAAGATGACGTTAAAAATTTTATTTACCTTTGTTTTATGGAAAAAATATGCGTTAGCGTTACAAATGATTTGATTACCGACCAAAGGGTTCATAAAATATGTACAACATTATTGTATAGCGGTTTAGATGTTATCCTGATAGGACGAAGAATAAGCGGTAAAAAACATTTGGATAGAGAATATAAAACGTACAGAATGAAACTCTTATTCAAAAAAAGTGCTATGTTTTATGCTGAATACAATTTGCGTCTTTTTTTCTTTCTACTATTTATGCGAACCAACATGTTACTTGCAAACGATACCGATACCCTTTTAGCAAACTTTTTAGTGTCTAAAATTAAGAGAAAACGGCTTATTTTTGATGCACATGAACTTTTCCCAGAGGTACCAGAAATTATAAATAAGCCATTTGTGAAAAAATTTTGGACAAAAATAGAAGACTTTATATTTCCAAAGCTTCGTAATTCATACACTGTATGTCAGTCTGTTAGTGATTATTATAAAAAGAAATACAATATCAATATGCAAGTTGTCCGCAATATTCCTTTTGAATATTTTGTCGCTCAAAAACAAATGATAGAAAAAAATGGAAAGAAAGTAATTCTTTATCAAGGAGCGGTAAATGTCGGCAGGGGATTGGAATGTGTTATAGATGCTATGCAATATTTGGAAAACTGTATCTTTTACATAATAGGTGATGGCGATATTCTTGAAACATTGCGTCAAAAAGTACAGCGTAGCAGTTTAGAGAATAAAGTAATATTTACAGGAAGAGTGAGTTTTGATCTTCTATCTTCTTATACTGTATGCGCCGATTTAGGAGTAAATCTACTTGAAAATAAGGGTTTGAACTATTATTTTTCTTTACCCAACAGGATTTTTGATTATATAAGAAGTGAAGTGCCTGTGTTAAGTGTTGATTTTCCAGAGATAAGACGTATTATTGAAAAATACGGAGTTGGAAAATTGGTGAGCAATTTTAATCCTGTGCATCTGGCTAATGTTATAAAAGAGATGCTTGCAGAAGAAAAAAATATAACTGGTTTTTCTTTGGCTAACAGAGAATTAACTTGGGAAAACGAAATAAAACAACTCATGCCTCTATTTTCTAATTGTGAAATAAAAAAATAAAAAATAAAATAAATAATTATGCTTTCAATTCTTATACCTGTTTACAATTTTGACTGTTCTAAACTAATAACAAGCTTACATTATCAAGCTTCTAATGCAGGTATCCAATTTGAAATTTTAGTTTACGACGATTGTTCTACAAAATTATTGTATTTAGATTCATCAATTCTCTCACTTTCAAATCTTAAATACAAAACAATGGAAGTTAATTTGGGACGAAGTGCCATACGGAATCTTTTAGCTTCAGATGCAAAATATACAAATTTATTATTCATAGATTGTGATTGCCTGCCAAACGACGAAAAATATATTCAACGATATATTTCCAAAATTGGTTTTTCAGATTGTGTATGTGGCGGGACTTTATATCCGGATCGTAATAAAATAAAATCGTATCAGAAGTTGCACTGGCTTTATGGAACTAAACGAGAAATGAAAGTAAATGAAAAAGTACCACCTATTTTTGTATCCAGCAATTTTCTAATAAAAAAAGAGGTATTTGAAAGTATTTTATTTGATGATAAAATAAAAGGATACGGGCATGAAGACACAATTTTTGGGATTATGCTTCTAAAAAAAGGTTATAGTCTTACACATATTGACAATCCAATAATACATTGGGGACTTAACAATACATCTAAATTTCTTCTCAATGCAAAAATGGCAAGTAAAAATTTACGAAAATTATATGACAATCCTCAATATTGTAATGACTTGTTAAATATTCGGTTAGTGCAAACTTGGCAACAACTTCACATATTTAAAATAGATAGTCTTCTTTGGTTGTTGTCAGTTTTATTGCTGCCTTTTTGTGAGCATCAACTAAAAAGCAAACATCCCTCATTACGAGTGTTAGATTTTTACAAACTTTTACATTTCATCCATAAATAAAGATGGTGTTGCCAATAAATTAAAAGTTTTGCGATGATATTTTGTTATGCCAAAATTTTTAATTGCGGTTCTGTGTTCTATTGTTGGATAACCCTTATTTTTTCTCCATTTATACTCCGGATATTCTTTGTCTATCCCTTCCATATATTCGTCTCTGTAAGTTTTTGCAAGTATGGATGCAGCAGCTATTGTTTGATACTTTGCATCTCCTTTTACAAAGCAACAATATTCTATCGACAAAGAAGTACGAAAACGATTACCGTCAATCAATAAAAGTTGTGGAGTAATTTTTAATGCTTTTACGGCATTTTCCATAGCAAGAAAAGATGCATTTAAAATATTTATTCTGTCAATTTCTAAATTATTCACAAAAAAAACACTGTATGCTAATGCGTTTTTTTCTATTATTGGTCGCAATTCATTTCGTTGCTTTTCGGAAAGTTGTTTGGAATCATTAAGATTTTCGTTGATAAAATCAGGTTTTAATATGACAGCAGCAGCAACCACAGGTCCGGCTAAACATCCGCGTCCTGCCTCATCACATCCGCATTCAAGTAAATTCTCACTTTTAAAGTATGATTTTAACAAAAAAATTACTCTTATTTTAGATTATTTAAAATAGAATTAAAAAGAATTAAGCCATCAGTATTACTTAATTCTTCATCACCACATCTTTCGGGGTGTGGCATCATTCCAAATACATTACGTTTTTTGTTCGTTATACCTGCAATGTTTTCCAAAGAGCCATTAGGATTAGCATCAGAGACTATTTCGCCTTTGTCGTTGCAGTAACGGAAAAGTATGAGATCTTTATCATTAAGCTTTTTCAATGTATCATTATCTGTGAGAAAGCATCCTTCACCGTGTGCAACAGGTATATTCAAAGGCTTACCAATAGAGACTTCTTTGGTGAAAATAGTATTATTGGTTTGGGCAGTTATAAACTGATTTTTGCACACAAATTTCTGATTGTTGTTTGCAGCCAAAGCACCTTCTAACAAATGACTTTCACACAGAATTTGAAAACCATTGCAGACACCCAACACATATCCACCATAGTTTGCAAAATTTATGACACTATCCATAATGGGAGAAAAGCGTGCAATAGCCCCACTGCGTAAATAATCACCATAAGAAAAACCGCCGGGCAAAACAATAAAGTCGCAGTTTTGCAAATCCGTATCCTTGTGCCAAAGTTGCACCACATCCTGCTTTAGAATTGTTTCAAGCAGGTAAATCATATCGTGGTCGCAATTAGAACCGGGAAAAATAACTACACCAAATTTCATATTTCTATCTAAATTTTAAGGTTGCAAAAATAAATAAAAGTTTTGAAATTTATTTTCGCTAAAACAAAATACTAAATGTCTTATAATATAAGATAAATGTAGCAAAATTTTAATACTAAAATCTTATTTGTATTCTTATGATTGTAAGAATTTTTCTTACTTTTGCAGCCGTTTAATAGAATAAAATAATTCATCATGCAGGAAATAATAAATATATTCGTAAAAAGCATATTTATAGACAATATGATATTTGCTTTTTTTCTTGGAATGTGTTCTTATCTGGCGGTTTCCAAAACGGTAAAAACGTCCATTGG
>JAISUE010000005.1 GCA_031272245.1 Bacteroidales bacterium | reverse complement strand
TTTTACGGACTGAAATCATATTCATAACTCCCTAAAACAGAGTTTTCTTCTTTATTAAGTCTAACAAGTACTGTCCGTACTGATTTTTGCTCATCGTCTGTGCGATGCCCGCCAAGCGTTCTGCGGTTATCCAGCCGTTTCTGTATGCAATAGCCTCCAAACACGCTATTTTCAAACCCTGCCTCTTTTCTATGACTTCCACAAAAATTGATGCCTCTGCCAAAGAATCGTGCGTCCCCGTGTCAAGCCACGCAAAGCCCCTGCCAAGTAATTTAACCTTCAATTCCTTATCTTTCAGGAAAGCCTGATTGACGCTTGTGATTTCCAACTCTCCGCGAGCCGAAGGTTTAATGTTTTTTGCTATTTCTACAACCTTGTTCGGGTAAAAATATAAGCCGACAACGGCATAATTTGACTTTGGAGTGGCAGGTTTTTCCTCGATTGAAAGAACGTTCCCCTTTTCGTCAAATTCGGCAACACCATATCGTTCAGGGTCGTTAACGTAATAGCCAAAGACAGTTGCTTTTTGACTTGTCGGAGCAATGGGCAACTGCATTTGAAAAGCGGACTGCTCTTCAGCATCCTGTACAGCGTCTTTCAACATAGTGGTGAAGCCTGAGCCGTGAAAAATGTTGTCGCCAAGAATCAGGCAGACGCTGTCCTTTCCTATGAATTTTTCGCCTATTATGAAAGCCTGTGCAAGTCCGTCAGGGGAAGGCTGCTCGGCATACTCAAATTTCACACCGTAATCCTCGCCGTTACCCAGCAAACGCTTGAACGATGGCAAATCTTCGGGTGTTGAGATGATTAGAATCTCTCTTATTCCTGCCATCATCAGCACGGAAATAGGGTAATAAATCATCGGTTTGTCATAGACAGGCAACAGTTGCTTTGAAACTCCTTTTGTTATGGGATAAAGCCTTGTACCTGATCCTCCTGCTAATACTATTCCTTTCATGAAAATTTTTATTTTATTTACGGCAAAGCCCCGTCAGTTACATAACGAAACCAACATCTTTTTAGATGTTGCAAAGATAATAAAAATATGTTATTAACTAAACGTTTAGATAAAATATAGATTGGAAAACAGCCTTAATATTTAAGCACAAAAAATTATAGAAAATATGTCTATTTAAAGCAGTCATAACAATGTATTTTTCTTACATAAAAATATACCTTTCTTTTATCAATGAAAATATTTTCTGACATTCATCTCTTTTAAATAAATAAAATGCAATAAATCTATTATTATTATCTTCTTATTAAAATGTAATTTTTATGTATTTTCTACGTTTATAATGTACTTACACAAAATAAAAAAAATGAATAATATGACAAAAATACTTTGGATAGATGATGAAATAGAATTACTAAAACCTTATATTCTATTTCTTGAAACAAAAAATTATCAAGTTATTCCTGCCATTGATGGAAACGAAGCAATGGAAATACTTGGAAAAACTATTGTTGATATTATTTTTTTAGATGAAAATATGCCGGGAATGAATGGTATTGATGTACTAATGCTCATAAAAGAAAAATTTGCAAGCATTCCCGTTATAATGATAACAAAAAGTGAAGAAGAACAAATAATGGAACAAGCCATCGGTTCTAAAATTTCCGATTATTTGATCAAACCTGTTAATCCGAACCAAATACTACTTGCATTGAAAAAACATTTACATTCTAAACAACTTGTAAGTGATGTATCTTCCATGAATTATCAACAACAATTCAGAGAAATAAATATGCGATTAAACGAAAGACTTAATGCCTCCGATTGGATTGATATTTATAAAAAGTTAGTTTATTGGGAAATAGAACTTTCAGAATCCTCAGACCAAAGTATATTTGAGATATTAAAACAGCAAAAAGATGAAGCAAACAACCTTTTCTGTCGTTTTTATGAGAAAAATTATGAAGAATGGCTAAATGGAACAGCAAAAGAACGCCCTGCTCTATCGCATCTTGCTTTGAATGAAAAATTGTTTCCCGTACTAAAAGCAGATGATAAACCTGTGTTTCTTATTGTTATTGATAATTTTCGTTTTGACCAGTGGAAAGCCTTGCAACCTTTAATAGAAGAACATTTGAGAACGGAATCAGAAGATATTTATTATTCAATTCTTCCTACAACAACCCAATATGCACGTAATGCTTTATTTGCTGGACTGATGCCAAGTGAAATAAAAAAGAAATATTCACATCTTTGGTTAGATGAAGATGAAGAAGGAAATAAAAACGATAGTGAACATACATTTTTACAGGAAAATTTAAAAAGACATGGATTAAATAATATTAAAACTTCATATCATAAAGTATTAAATGTTAATTATGGAATGCGTATGATTGACAACCTGCCTAATTTCCTTCAAAACAAACTTAATATTATAGTATATAATTTTATAGATATGCTATCTCATGCACGCACTGAAAGTGATATTGTTAGAGAACTTGCTGTTGATGAAAAAGCTTATCGTTCTGTCACTCAAACATGGCTTGAACATTCCCCTCTAATAGAAGTTTTAAAATTTCTTAGTGATAAAGATTGTCATATATTTATTACTACAGATCATGGTTCTGTTAAAGTAGATAGACCTGTAAAAATAAAAAGTACAAAAGATGCTTCAAATAATCTTCGTTACAAGGTAAGTCGTTTATTAGAATACAATGCAAAAGAAGTATATGAAGTTAAGGATTGCTCAAAAATTTATCTTCCAAAACTTTCTATAACATCACCTTTCATCTTTGCACGTTCCAATGATTTCTTTGCATATCCTAACAATTATAATTACTATGTTTCTTATTATATGAATACTTTTCAACACGGTGGTTTGTCAATGGAAGAAAATCTTGTTCCATTTATTCACTTAATGAGTAAATAAGAATATAGAAAAAACTAATAATTGCATCTAAATTTCTTACTATTTTGTTTTTTCATATTTTTGCGGAATGGAAAACAGTAGATTACAAAAAGTTGCCCGCTTAATTCAAAAAGATATGGGCGATATTTTAAGAATAGAAGCAAAAAATCTATTTTGCGGAGCAATGATTTCAGTTACCAAAGTAACTGTTTCTACAGATTTAGCAGTTGCAAAACTTTATGTAAGCATTTTGCCATTGGGTCAAATATCCATAGAACAAGTGCTTTTACTTATTCAAAAGAATAAAAAAACACTCAGAAACGCTCTTGCTCAACGTATAAAACATCAATTAAGAATTATTCCAAATTTATCTTTCTTTATAGATGACTCTTTGGATTACGCAGAAAATATAGAAAAACTACTGAAACAAAAATGAACCTTCCAATTTTTATAGCATGGCGTTATGCGTTCAGTAAAAAAAAACTTGGGGTTATACATATCATATCACTAATCTCTCTTATTGGCATTGCTATTTCAACAATGGCACTTGTAATTGTACTATCTGTCTTTAATGGATTTACTTCTGTTGCTACAGATATGTTGCAACGTTCTAATCCACCTATTTTAATTCAATCAACAAGCGGCAAAACTATTTCTGATTTAAGATCAACCATATCAAATATAAAACTAAACAAAGAAATAAAAGTAGTTCCCGTGATAGAAGAAGGAGCATTGCTTTCATTTGGAGAACATCAATTAATAGTAAGAGTAAGAACAAGCGATACTTTAAAAGATGTAAATAATATTATTTTAAGTGAAGGTGTTGCATATCAAATGAACGTTAGAGATAATATGGTACAACACGGAATAATACTTAAACTTACATTACCAAAACGTAATAATTTATCTGTTGGAATAGTGCCTGATGATAATTTTAATTATACAAATCTTATATTTGGTGGAGTTTGTTCTACAAAAAGTCGTTTAGATGAAAATTATGTATTTGTTTCGACTCAAATTATGCAAACTCTTTTAGATTATGATTCTTCAACTTTTACAGCTATTTATGTTTATCCATCAGATTTAAATGATATTGAGCATATACAAAACAAACTTTCTGCTGTCTTAAAAGATAAAAATGTTAAAATTCAAAATATTTTACAGCAAGAACCTATCTATTATAAAGTAGTTAAAGCGGAAAAATTAGGAGTTTATATAATACTTACATTTATTATTTTTATTGCTACTTTTAATATCGTAGGTTCTATATCTCTTTTGCTTTTAGATAAAAAAAGAGATATGAAGATTTTAAGATCTATGGGTATGACATTACTCAAGATGCGGCTTGTATATTTTTATAATGGATTAGTTCTCAGTATAATTGGTGCTTTAGTTGGATTATTTTTAGGAATTACTGTAAGTATTTTACAAAGTAATTTTGGATTGATAAAAATGGGCGGAAATGGATTTTTAATTGATGCTTTCCCAATTAAAGTTATTGCAAGTGATATTATATCTGTTTTTATGTTGGTTCTTTTAATAGGAAGTTTATGTATAGGTATAATGGTAAAACGTATTCGTTGGTAAAATAAAAAACCATTGAAACTCGGAGTATTCATCGTAAAATATATTGTAATTGTTTTACAATCACAAAAAAAATCTTTGTTTTTAATTACAAATATTAAGTTTTGTACTGAAAATATTGTTCTTTTGAAAAAATTTACCTATTTACACGCAGCTTTTACAAATGAAATAAATAAAGGATGTGGATTTTCAACTGTACTTTTATATTCCGGATGGAATTGAACTCCTACAAAATAAGGATGAGATGGAATTTCTATTGCTTCCACCAAATTAGATTCGGGATTTAAACCTGTTGGTATCATTCCTTTATCAATGAATTGTTGTAGGTATTCATTATTTAATTCGTAACGATGACGATGTCTTTCACTTATTTTGTCAGTTTTATATGCAGAATAAAGTTTTGTGTCGGGTTTTACTTCACAAGGATACGCTCCAAGTCGCATTGTTCCTCCCATATTTCGTATTTTTTTCTGTTCTTCCATCATATCTATTACCGGATATGGTGTATTATTGTCCATTTCTACAGAATTTGCTCCATTTAATCCTAAAACATTACGGGCAAATTCAATAACTGCACATTGCATTCCAAGACATATTCCAAAAAATGGAACATTATTTTCTCTGGCATACTGTACTGCTTTTATTTTTCCTTCAATACCTCGTTGTCCAAAGCCAGGAGCTACTAAAATTCCCTGAACATCAGAAAATATCTCTCTCAAATTTTCATTCTCTTCTAAATTTTCTGCCTTAATCCATTTAATTTTAACTTTACACTGTTGCGTTGCACCTGCATGAATAAAAGCTTCACTTATAGATTTATAAGCATCATGCAATTCAACATACTTTCCAACCAATGCAATTTTTATTTCCTGTATTGGATTTTTTAATTTGTACACAAACGTTTTCCATTCATTTAATTCCGGCTCATTTGTTATCTCTATATTTAATTTCTTTAAGACCTGTACATCCAATTTTTCTTTTAACATATTTAAAGGAACTTCATAAATAGTTGAAGCATCTATTGACTCAATAACACAATCTTTTGAAATATTACAAAACAATGAAACCTTACTTCTAATATTTTCCGTTAGTGGATGTTCGGTTCGGCACACTATAATATCGGGTTGAACTCCCTGTTGCAACATTGCCTTAACTGAATGTTGAGTTGGCTTTGTCTTCAATTCACCTGCCGCCGCTAAATAAGGAATGTAAGTTAAATGAATTACGACTGCTCTGTTTCCAAGTTCCCATTTCAACTGTCTTATACTTTCTATAAACGGTAATGATTCTATGTCTCCTACTGTTCCACCAATTTCTGTTATCACAAAATCATAGTTACCTGTGTTGCCAAGCAATTCTACTCTGCGTTTTATTTCGTCTGTTATGTGAGGAATAACTTGAACTGTGCTTCCCAAATAATCACCACGCCGTTCTTTATCTATGACCGACAAATAAACTCTGCCCGTTGTAACATTATTCGCTTGAGACGTATAAACATTTGTAAAACGCTCGTAATGTCCAAGGTCTAAATCCGTTTCTGCTCCGTCTTCCGTAACGTAACACTCTCCATGTTCATAGGGATTCAATGTACCGGGATCTATATTTATGTAAGGATCTAATTTTTGGATTGTAACTTTATAACCTCTTGCTTTCAACAGAACAGCAAGAGAAGATGAAATAATACCTTTTCCTAATGAAGAAGTAACGCCCCCTGTAACAAATATATAACGAGTTTCAGACATAATTTAAATTATTTTGTATATTTATCATTTATTATGGTTTGCAAATTTACAAAAAAATCTAAAAAATATTTTTGATGCTTACGATACAGGCATCAGTCTGTCAATGCCAAATGTACAGGAAGAAATTTTTAAACACGGACAACACTGATGACGCTTCCATTCATTTATTTTAATAAGATGCAATACCTTTTCTACAGTTTCCGTACTAAATCCTGCTGATATTATCTGCTCTTTATCCTGCCGTTCTTCAATGTAAAGATTCAAAATCTTATCCAAAATAAAGTACTCCGGAATAGAATCGCTGTCCTTTTGTCCATAACTTAACTCGGCAGAAGGAGCTTTTGATATGGAATTTTCAGGTATAATCACACCATTACGGTTAATCCATTTGGCTAACTCCCAAACATCCGTCTTATACACGTCTCCTATTGCACCGATACCACCGGAAGTATCCCCATAAAGCGTTCCATAACCAACTGCCGCTTCGCTCTTATTGGATGTATTTAATAATGCCGCTCCCGTCTTATTGGCAATACCCATAAGAACCATACAACGCAAACGTGCCTGTATATTTTCTTCCGCTAACCCGCGTGGTGTTCCTGCAAAAACCGCATCCAAAGATTGCAAAGTTGTATTATATAAAGGTTTAATTGGAATAATATAATGCTTAATTTGTAAATTATTAGCCAAATCTTCTGCATCCGCTACACTATGATCGGTAGAATACTCGCTTGGCATCAAAACTCCTATCACATTGTCTTTTCCGAGAGCATTCACTGCCAGAGTAGCAACCAACGCCGAATCTATCCCACCACTTAGACCAATAACCGCTTTTTTTATTCTGTTTTTCAAAAAATAATCTGAAATTCCCCAAATTATAGCATTATACATCGTTTCCATCTTGGACATTGCATTCTGCGTCAGCAACTTCAAACGGGAAGTCTCAATGGTTTTCACACACGTCTCAAATAACGGCAACTGCTCACAAATATCCCCGCGTTCATTAAGTGCAAACGACCCGCCATTATATATATATGACCCCTCTGCTCCACAACGATTCACATAAATAAACCGACTTTTAACACGTCTAACCAAAGGAATAAACTTCTCTACCGTTTTTTTCTGCCTGTTAATCTCAAATATGTTGTTAGCAACACAAATCACTACATCAACATTTTCTCCTTTGGCAACAAACTCATCAAAATCTTCCTCAAACCCAAAAGCCACTGTTTCTCCCTCGAATTGAGTGATTTCAAACCCGTTACCTTTGGCAAACACCCTGTCAAAAGAATTCAAGTTTTTTTTCGTAGCAACATCAATCACCTCTCCATTCTCAACAAACAGCAAAGCATTTAGGATTTCCCCACCATTTTTTATCGGAATGCCAATGATAAACGACTTTTTTTCGCCACATAATTGCTCTGCCATTACAGAAGCCTGTGTTGTAATTTCATTATAAGCAGCCGTATCGTATAAAGGACTTCCACTAACGGATAATTCCGCAAAAACATTTAATACATCCGCATTTGTTCCACGTATTATGGTGTTTATTTGCTTAAAATTTTCAGAAAAATCCAAAGTTTTAGGATTCATTTGGGCTATTTGTATTTTCATATTATTGTAAATTTTTTTGTTTCCAAATCAAAGAATTAGCAACAAAAGTATAAAAAATAAATCAACTTTTCATTCCCTTGACTATCCTCTTTTTTATTGTATATATAGCTAAATCTTTGTGTCATAGCAATCGCTTTTATGTTGTATTGTTAAGGATTTGCTCTTGCACACCTGAAAATAAGTTCGGATTTTTGCAGCCGAAACTTAAATAAAAAATCTAAAAATGGAAAAAAGTAAATTAAATCAATCGTTGGCTATGATTAGACAACAGGAA
>JAISUE010000084.1 GCA_031272245.1 Bacteroidales bacterium | reverse complement strand
AACAATGGTTTATTGATTTAAAACGAGGGTTGCCGAACAAAGAAAAAAGGCTGCCTCAAAATGAAGCAGCCCTGAATAAATTTTAATGTAGCAATAAACTACATATCATCACTAATTATATTCGGAAATAATTTCCTGTACTTTGTCAGTTGTAACGCGTCCATAAACTTTCTCGCCAATGAGAACAACAGGAGCCAAGCCACACGCTCCAACGCATCGCAGGCAATTCAATGAAAACTTGCCGTCCGCAGTAGTTTCGCCGATAGAGATTTTTAATTGACGCTTAAACTCGTCCAAAACCTTTTCAGAACCACGAACATAGCACGCCGTTCCCATACAAATTGAGATAGGGTGTTCGCCTTTGGGTATCATGGTGAAAAAAGAGTAGAAGGTAACGATGCCGTAGATTGTTGCCACCGAAACGTTTAACTCCTTTGCAATTACTTCCTGAACTTCGGCAGGCAGATAGCCAAATTCGCCCTGAACTTTGTGCAGAACGTTGATTGCCTCGCCGCCTCTGTTGCCGAATGAAGCACAGATCTCCTTTATTTTATTTATCTTATCTTCTGTTAATTTTACCTTTATCATGTTTGTTTCTTTTTATGCGGGAGCAATCTCATGGACTGCCCCCACTCCGTTATTTTATTATTCAACTTCTATTTGTTTTGATTTGTCAAAATAGTGAGTATGCAACAAATGATGAGACTTTTCGCCACAAGGTTTTCCAAGAAATTCATCATAAAGTTGCTTGATATAAGGATTTTCGTGCGATTTACGAATTGGTTTGCCTGCGTCCTCACGGTAGATAGCCTCAAAACGTTTCTCAACTTTTGAGAAGTTTCCGTGATGGAATGGTTGTCCGGCACCGCCTACGCATCCGCCGGGACAAGCCATAACCTCTATTGCGTGGAAGTCTGCCTCTCCATTGCGAACCATGTCAAGCAATTTGCGGGCGTTACCCAAGCCATGAGCAATTCCTATGCGAATAGTTGTTCCGTTGAAATCAACTTCCGCAGAACGCACGCCTTCCAAACCGCGAAGAGCAGTGAAATCTACTTTGTCAAGTGTTTTTCCTGTAAATACCTCATAAGCAGTACGGGTTGCAGCCTCAATAACTCCTCCTGTTGCTCCAAAGATAACAGCCGCTCCTGTTGATTCTCCAAGCGGTTTGTCAAAATCCTCTTCAGGAAGAGAATTGAAGTCTATGTTAAACTGTTTAATCAATTCGGCAAGTTCGCGAGTTGTTAATGAATAATCCACATCAGGATTGCCGTTTTCCTTAAACTCTTCTCTCTGACATTCAAATTTCTTGGCAACGCAAGGCATAATGGATACAACAACCATATCTTCACGTTTAACGCCAATCTTTTCAGCCCAGTAGTTTTTAGCAACAGCACCAAACATCTGTTGAGGAGATTTAGCCGTTGAAGGAACATCAAGCATGTCGGGATAATTGGTTTCAAAGAAATTAACCCAGCCCGGACAGCATGAAGTCAATATAGGAAGTCTTACGCTCTTATCGCCCGCCATAAATTTGCTGATACGTCCCAAAAGTTCTGTTCCTTCCTCCATAATAGTAAGGTCGGCAGCAAAGTCGGTATCAAAAACATAATCAAAACCTATTCTCCTCAAAGCAGCAGCCATTTTACCGGTAACTATTGTTCCCGGTTCTTCGCCAAATTCTTCTCCCAAAGCCACACGAACAGCAGGAGCAGTTTGAACAACAACGGTTTTAGCAGGATTATTGATAGCGTGTATCACCTGACGGGTTTGATTAACCTCACTTAATGCTCCGACAGGACAAGCCTGAACGCATTGTCCGCACATTGTACATGGAGAATGAACCAAATCCTGTTCAAAAGCAGGAGCAACCACAGCCATAAAGCCACGATTAACTGCCGACAATGCTCCAACAGTTTGCAGTTTGTTGCAAACTGTTTCGCAACGGCGACACATTATACATTTGTTCATTTCTCTGATGATGGCAGGACTGTCATCTTTTTTGTATATTGACTGTTCGCCTTTGAAAGGAATATCACGTATGCCTAACTTTTGAGCAAGCGACTGCAATTCGCAGTTTCCACTCTTTGAACAAATCAAACATGAAGCAGGATGGTCGGAAAGCAAAAGTTCAACAACGGTACGTCTTGCATTAACAACACGCAACGAATGAGTCTTTATTTCCATACCTTCCATTACTTCGGTTGCACAGGCAGGAGCAAGATTTTTCCTTCCTGCAACTTCAACAACACAAACACGACAACCTCCCGGACGATTTTCCAAATTCTGTCCGTTGAGTTCATAATAACAAAGTGTTGGTATGCCTATGCCGGCAGAACGTGCTGCCTTTAGAATGGTTGAGCCTTTTGGGGCTTGTATTTTTTTATCGTCTATTATTATATTTACAAATTCCATTTTCAGTCCTCCTTATTTGATACTTATTGCATTAAACTTACATCTCTCAATGCAGGCACCACACTTAATACACAATTCCGTATTTATAATGTGAGGCATCTTCTTTTCACCGCTAATAGCATTAACAGGACAATTTCTTGCACAAGCCGTACAGCCAACACAGTGTTCAGGGTCAATAACATATCTCATCAATGATTTGCAAACACCCGCACTGCATTTTTTATCCTTAACGTGTTCAACATATTCTTCCCAGAAATTATCAAGGGTTGAAAGAACAGGGTTTGGAGAAGTCTGTCCAAGACCGCAAAGCGCCGTATCCTTAATAACAGCAGCAAGATTACGCAAAGCATCAAGGTCATCCATTGTACCGTTGCCTTTTGTAATTTTTTCAAGTATTTCCTGCAAACGTTTATTTCCAACACGACAAGGAGTACATTTTCCGCACGATTCCTCTACTGTAAATTCCAAATAGAATTTAGCAATAGAAACCATACATGAAGTATCGTCCATAACAACCATACCGCCGGAACCCATCATAGAGCCTGCTGCAATAAGATTGTCGTAATCAATAGGAGTGTCCAAATGTTTTTCTGTTAAACAGCCACCGGAAGGTCCGCCTGTTTGAACAGCCTTAAATTTACGTCCGTTCTTTATACCGCCACCTATTTCGTAAATAACTTCACGCAAAGTGATTCCCATAGGAACTTCTATCAAACCAACATTGTTAATCTGTCCTGCAAGAGCAAATACCTTTGTTCCTTTTGATTTCTCTGTTCCAATCTTGTTAAACCAGTTTGCACCTTTTAATATTATAATAGGTATGTTGGCATAAGTTTCAACGTTATTTACATTGGTTGGTTTTCCCAAATAACCGCTTTGTGCAGGGAAAGGAGGTTTGAAAGTAGGTTCGCCACGCAATCCTTCCATAGAATGAATTAACGCCGTTTCCTCTCCGCAAACGAAAGCACCTGCTCCGTAACGCAATTCAATGTCAAAATCAAATCCGCTGCCAAATATATTTTTCCCTAACAAACCGTATTCTCTTGCCTGACCTATTGCAATCTGCAAACGATGAATAGCCAGAGGGTATTCGGCACGAATATAAATCAAGCCCTTTGTTGCACCGATAGCAAATCCGTTAATGGTCATTGCTTCTATAACGCTGTGAGGATCGCCTTCAAGGATACTTCTGTCCATAAACGCTCCGGGATCTCCTTCGTCAGCATTGCAGACAACATATTTCTGGTCAGCGTGATTTTTGGATGCTATTTCCCATTTAATTCCTGTTGGGAAACCTCCGCCGCCTCTTCCTCTTAAACCTGAAAGTTTTACTTCCTCAATAACCTGTTCGGCAGTCATTTCGGTAAGAACTTTTGCTACGGCAGCATAACCGTCGTTTGCAACATATTCATCTATATTTTCAGGGTCTATGAAACCGCAGTTACGCAAGGCTATACGAAGTTGTTTTTTGTAAAAGCCCATGTGTTTGGAATCAGAAATATGCTCCTTATTTTCAGGGTCGGTGTAAAGCAAACGTGTAACCTTACGTCCCTTGATTATATGTTCAGCAATAATTTCTTTTGCATCTTCGGGTTTAACTTCGGTATAAAACGTATTATCAGGCATAACCTTCACAATAGGTCCTTTCTCACAGAAACCAAAACAGCCTGTAAGAATAACCTGTACATCATCTTGAAGATTTTGTGCCTTTAATTCAGCATGCAAATTCTCAACTATGTTATGAGATTGAGATGCAGTACAACCGGTACCGCCGCACACTAACAAGTGCATTTTGTATTTCGCCATATCTTTCCTTATTGTTAATTAGTGTTCTTTAACTGATTCGTAATTAACAGGAATTATACCTTCAACAAGTTCTCCATTCTTGATATATTTTTCTATTATTTCGTCTGCTTTTTTTGTATCAACATATCCGAAAACAATAGGTTCTTTACCCGGAACGGTAACTTCAATGGTTGGTTCTGCATGGCAATATCCCATACATCCTGTTTGGGTGAGGACAATATCAATGTGCCTCTTTTCGCATTCGGTCAGGAAATAATCAAAGACTTGCTTCGCACCTGCCGCAATACCGCAGGTAGCCATAGCAACCTTGACCTGTACCAAACCTTCTCTGTTCCCTTTTGCTCTTGTATCCATTTTTTCTTGAATACTGCCTTTCAGGGCTTTAAGGTCTGCTAATGATTTTATTTGTGTCATACTATCTATGTATAAAAGTTTATATTATTTGTTTTTTTTCAGGTTGCAAAAATAATATTATTTTTTTGATTGAGCAAATAAAAAAGAGTTTATGGATTAAAGCAGCCTTTTTTATTTTTGATTGAATTTCAATCTTAATTTTCCACATAAATTTTTCATAAATAACTCCCCTACCCGTTTTAACACATATAAATCTCATTATTCACTATTGCATAACGCAAAATATCCTCTGCTATACATCATATATTTATATACATCCGCATTTTATTATACGCCAACTCTTTTATAATTGTTTATATCTTAATATATTGTATGTATTTATATCTGTTTTCATTTGTCATATTTGATACGACAGGGGGCGTACCCGTAAATTCGGGGGACACAAATCTCTGATTTTTTGATATATCTTTTGATATTTTGGATATAAAATTTGAATTTAAATAAAAAATATAGCGAAAATTTGTACTCTTTATCGCCAAACTATTATTGCTGTTTTTCCGTGAAAGCTTGAGAATCTCCCCATTGATTATACACTATTTCATGTTTTATGTTCATCATTCGTCCTTTCAGGCAAAAAGAACACTGCATTGGCTTATCACCAACGCAAGCCTTGTCCGGATAAATTAAATAATCCTCTCTATATTTGTTTGGGGTCAGATTTGGCATAATGATGTTAGCCCCAGCCAAAACTGCTTGTTCACGTCCATCTTCATACAGAGTTTGATTTGCTGTTGCTGCCACCATATTGATTTTTGGCATCAGCAATCGGAGACAAGCCAGCATTTTGAGAGTTAATTGCATTCGCATTTCTACACTCGGTATCGCATCTTTATAAATCCATAAAGGCGTATCAGGATGTGGAATAAAAGGTCCCATACCAACCATAGCTATATCTAATTGCTTGAAAAACAACAAATCATCTGCCAAATCCTCCACCGTCTGAAATGGCAACCCTATCATTACACCTGTCCCCACCTGATAATTTAAGCGTTGTAAAATATTTAATGACTCAAGCCTCATTTGAAAATTATGCACCTTATCTCTTGGATGTATTTTATAATAAAGTTCCTCTTTAGAAGTCTCTATTCGTAGCAAATAACGATGCGCCCCCGCCTCATACCACTGTTTATAAACTTCTTCAGTCTGTTCTCCGCACGATAAAGTAATTCCTAATTGGTTGTCGGAACGTTTCTTTATCTGATAAACAAGCTCAGCTATTTTGTCCGTAAAAGTTTTATCGTTCCGTTCACCGGACTGAATTGCTAACGAACCATAGCCAAGTTGCATCGCCAAATCCGCACATTCATAAACTTCATCATCCGTTAAAGTATATCGCGAAATTTTGGTGTTATTGGAACGAACGCCGCAATACAAACAATTTTTTCTGCAACAATTAGAATATTCTATCAAACCTCGCAAATAAATTTTATTTCCAATATTATTTTTTTTTACAGCCAAAGCATTATCAATTAACGTCTGATATTCACTGCCTTGTGTCTTTAATAATTTTATTAAATTGTCTTTTGTATATTGTATCATTAACTTTAAATTTTGTCATTCTAAAAAAAAATATTACTTTTGCAGCGGTAAGTCTTATACGACCAGCTCCCTTTGAACTTCCCCAGGGCAGGAATGCAGCAAGGTAATAAGGTTGTAGCGGTGCGATATAAGTAGCTTACCACTTTTTGTTTTAAATAATTTCTCATACATCTTATTTTGAATATCAAAATTATAACTCATTATTCTAACCTCCACTTGATAATTCCCGTAATGCCTTACGACCCAAAATAATTGTAAATATAAAAGTAAATGCATCAGCAATCGGCGGACAAAGTTCTATACCAAGAATACCCCATAAAGGAACAATAGTATAGATTAAAGGTATGAGAAACAATCCTTGACGAGATAAAGCTAAAATACTTGCAGGCAACGTTTTTCCTGTTGTTTGCAACATCTGATTCATAACAATAATAAAGGCTGATAGAGGCAGAATCAAACACTGAAAACGTAAAGCGTGAGAACCTACATCTGTCACCATTTTATCGTCTGTACCAAAAAGAGAAATCAACTCTGTAGAAAAAACAAAACCAACAATAGCCATTATCAACAAAAATACTGTGGTTGACCGTACAGTAAACCAAAATCCTACCCTAACTCTGTTGTAAAGTTTTGCCCCATAATTAAAACCACATACAGGTTGAAAACCTTGTCCTATACCAAGCACTATTGCCGCCGCAATCATCACAATTCTTCCCACAATGGAAATAGCAGCAATAACAGATTCTCCATAATTTCCAGCAGCATGATTCAACAAAACCGTAGAAATACTTAACAAAGCCTGTCTTAAAAGAGAAGGTGTTCCACCATTTATTATATTTTTGAAAACCACAGCTTTAAGAGTTATATTGCTATAACTTATTTTCACAATACTTTTATTCCAATATCCTATAACAAAAAGAAGAACAGAACTTACAATTTGGCTTATCATCGTTGCTAATGCAGCTCCTGTCATACCCATGTTAAAAGTAAAAATAAACAATGGAGTAAGTCCAATATTAAGTAACGCTCCTGCTATTATACCTATAACAGCAAGATTTGCCGCTCCCTGAAAACGCAGAATATTATTGAGCATAAAAGATGAAACCATAAATGGAGCAGAAATCATTATCAGTCTCAGATAATCTTTTGCATAAGGCAGAATATTGTCTGTTGCTCCAAGCATTTTTGCAAAAGAAGTTAGAAATAACAAACAAATAATTGAAAGTAATGTACTAATAAAAAAAGCTGTAAAAAAACCTGTCGCAGCCATTTTTTCAGCCTTTTCATTTTCTTTTGCTCCCAAAGCACGTGATATGTAATTGCCAGCACCCTGTCCAAAGAAAAAACCAATTGCTTGAATTATAGCTTGCATTGGAAAACTTACGCCTATAGCAGCAACAGCATTTGTTCCAAGATGAACTACAAAATATGAAGCGGTAAGATTGTAAATGGCAGATACAAGCATAATTATAACACTTGGTATTGCCATTTGCAATATCAATCTTTTTACAGGTTTTGTTGTCATCATTTCAAATTTGGAATAGTCCATTTGTCTTGATTTGCTTTTTATAAGAACAGCAAAAGTAAATATTATTATAGAAACACTTAATATTTTAAATCTAAAACAAAATGAAAACTCATCTGTACAAAATTTAAAATATATATACATTTGCAATATTAAAAATCAAAAAGTAAAACTGTCTTGTTTATGAAAATACAGAATAACAAATTATTACGGTTAATTATAATAATGTTTTTGACATCTATTATAACAGCATTCTGTATTAGTGCCGTAAAATATCATAATTCTAAAAAAGGTGCAGAAGAATTTATCAAAGATGTTGCATCGGAAAGAGATATAAAAGCGGAAAAATTGCTTGGTGAAGTACAGGATTCAATATCATATATGGATAATGATTTAGATTCTTTGTACAGAAAAATCAAACGAGAATTTCTATTTTCTCTTCAAAAAACATATCATATTGAAGTTATGATTTTTTCTCCAAATGACACAATTCAAATAAATCCTTCCAAAAAGCAAATAAATGCAATGGAATATTTTCTCTCTCGTCTGGGAAATCGTTGCATTGATACAGCTTATCATATTTTTAATACAAGTGAAAACGGAGTAAAATCTTACATTTGTCTTTTTCCATGCGCTGATTCTAATTATGTCTTTATTGAAATTGTACAACGTAAGGCTTCTAACAAAATGATATATACTGACATTTTATTAAATAAACATAGAAAAACTTCTTATTATAACGAACAGGCAGACATATCTTATGCTGTTTATAGCGGAGGAAAATTAAAATATCAAAGCGGTACTTTCCCATATCCACAAGTACTTTCTCTTCCATTAAATGTATGGAAACAAACAGAAAAACATTATTTACATTATACAATACAAACAAATAAAAATAGCAATGAACAATGGGTTATAACTATTCATCGTAATCTTTGGTATGAAACTCTGATAAATACATCTTATATCTTTCTTACTTTATTTATTGTTGCAAGTATTGTATTTGTAATTATGAAACTTAAACGCAAAGAATCTTTTGGACTGCAAGCAAAAGTGTTTTTCATTATTGTAGGTTTATTTCTTTTAGTGTTTGTAGTTTTAGGAGCAATCACAATTAAACATTTTATTTCAATGAGTGAAGATTCCACCGTTGATATTTTAAAGGAAAAAACAATATCTGTCAATTACGAATTGGATATTGACAATTATGAAAATATTGAAACTATTGATACTAATGCTCTGTACGAAGATGTGTTTAGACTGTCAAATGTTTTTTTTACAGATATTAATATTTTTGATACAAATGGTATAATCATTACTTCTTCGCGTCCAAGTTTATTTTCAGAAGGTATTGTTTCTAAAAAAATGAATGCAAATGCTTTTAGGCAACTAAAAGGACTGGGGTCAAAATATGTTTTCCCTGTCTTTACTCAAAGAGAAACTATAAAGGGTAAAGGTTTTATGGCTTCATATATGCCATTGACAAATGATTCAGGTACAGTTATTGCCTATCTTAACTTACCTTTTGTTTCGCAACAACGGGAATTGGAAAGAAAAATAGAAAGTGTGATCTCAAATTTTGCAGGAATTTATCTTCTAATTGTAAATATTGCAATACTTATCGCAGCACTAATATCTAATATATTGACCAACATAAAAAAAACAGAACGAGATAAAGCTTGGAGAGAACTTGCAAAACAAGTTGCACATGAAGTAAAAAATCCTCTTACACCTATGAAACTTTCTTTACAACATCTGCAACGGCTTCAATTAACAGATAAAACAAAGTTTGAAACAAGTTTTTCAGATATTTCAAATTCAATTATAGAACAAATAAATACTCTTTCAGAAATAGCAACAGAATTTTCAGATTATTCCAAACTTCATAATATAGAATTAAAAGCTGTAGATTTACTTGTATGTCTAAAATCTACTGTTTCATTGTTTGCAGGAAATAATGTTGATATAAAAATAACAAACTGCTTGCAACGGGAAGAATGTTTTGTACTTGGAGACAAAACATTATTGATAAGAAGTTTCAACAATCTGTTAAAAAATTCTGTTCAGGCTCTATCAGATAGTATTGACGGTAAAATTGAAATAGAATTACGAGTAAATAAAAAATATTGTATTGTAAATATAATAGACAATGGTTGCGGTATATCTGAAGAAAATAAAACTAAAATTTTCTATCCTGCTTTCACAACAAAAAATGACGGAAGTGGATTAGGATTAGTTGTTGTAAAATCTATTATTGAAAGCTTTAATGGTTCTATTTCATTTACCTCTCAAATTAACAAAGGAACACGTTTTCAAATAAAACTCCCATTGATAAGCGAAAAATAAATGAGTATTTTCCTATAATTAAAGAGAAAAATCTAAAAAAACGTAAAAAAATACTACCTTTGCAAGTTCAAAAGTCAAAAATTATGTTTATATTATTCAAAAAAGAATTAAGCAGTTTCTTATCCTCACTGATAGGATACATTACAATAATTGTGTTTTTACTTATCAATGGTATATTTTTGTGGATAGTCAATACAGATTTCAATATATTTAACTTTGGACTTGCCAATCTTGATGGTCTGTTTATTATTGCTCCATGGGTATTTTTGTTTCTTATTCCTGCAATAACAATGAAAATGTTTGCAGAGGAAAAACGTAATGGTACTCTTGAACTGCTTCTTACAAAACCATTGAGTAATATTTCTATTATTTCTGCAAAATTTTTAGCAGGAGTAACACTTGTTATCTTTGCAGTATTGCCTACACTTATATATATAATCAGTGTGTATGAACTTGGAATGCCAAAAGGTAATTTAGATATAGGAGCAATCACAGGTTCATATATCGGATTATTTTTATTGGGTTCTGTTTTTGTTGCAATAGGATTATTTTGTTCTTCTGTTACAGATAATCAAATAGTAGCTTTTGTACTTGCAATTTTTATTTGTGCCTTGCTTTATATCGGCTTTGACTTACTATATTCATTATCTTTATTTGGCAGTGCAGACCTAACAATCAAATCATTAGGAATAAACCATCATTATTCTTCAATCAGTCGTGGAGTTGTAGATACAAGAGATCTAATATACTATTTAAGTGCAATAACTTTATTTCTGTTATTGACAAAAATAAGTTTGGAAAGTCGCAAATGGAAAAAATAAAGATTAGAGAATATTACACAACTGTTCTTTTATCTTCTCTATTTCATCTTTCATTTTCACAACTATTTGCTGAATAGCAGCATCATTTGCCTTTGAACCAAGAGTATTTATTTCCCTTAACATTTCTTGAACTATGAAACCTAACTTTTTTCCCTCAGAATGTGGAGACATTATCGTTTGATAAAAATAATCAATATGCTTTTTAAGCCGTACTTTTTCTTCTGTAAAATCAAGTTTTTCAAGATAATATATCAATTCCTGTTCTAATCTGTTTTCATCTGTTTTATTAAATTCAAGTTCTAAAAGATTCGCATATATTCTTTCCTTAATTTGTGGCACACGTTCTTTTTCATAAGGTTCAATTTCCAATAAAAGAGTTTCAATTATCCCTACCCTTTTTTTCAAATCATCTGTAAGAATTTTACCTTCATTTATCCTAAATTCATCAACAAACTGCAATGCTTGATTCAAAGCTTCAAAAATGGTATCCACTTCTTCTTTACACGGATCTTTTATTGCTACTTTTGCTATATCCGGATTTGTTAAAAGATATTTGATATGCTCATTTTTGTCAAGCGAAAAATCATTCTGCAACCAAAGAGTTTGAGTATAATAACAATTAAACAACTCCTGATTTATTGATATTGGTTGTTTGTCGGGCGATACTTCAACTGTTAATAAACAATCTATTTTTCCACGTTCAAGTACACTTGATATTTTATTACGAATATCTATTTCATTTGCTAAATAATCCTTTGGTATTTTTAGTATTATGTCTGCTTGCTTTGAGTTAAGAGTGCGTATTTCAACAATAAACTTTTTATCTGAAAATACCGCTGTTGCCTTCCCATAACCTGTCATTGATTTTATCATATCTATATGTAAATTTGTTGTTATTATCTTTGCAAAGATACTACCTTTTTTGATTTTAATCTAAAAAAACAGCAATTTATATTTCAGAAATCAAAATTTATTATAGCAAAACTTGATTTTTTATATGAAAAATAAAACATAACAGTTAAATCAGGTAATTTAACCCCTGCAAATAGAAAAAACCATATGAATTTTCTAACCTTTATCTTTTTATATTTATTGAGGTAAAATAATATGTATTCCTATTCACATATTATATATAAAAAATGCGGGGAGCAATGCTTTAACATTACTTCCCCGCGGAGAAAATTAAAATTAAGTATTTAAAAAGGGATTTATAGTGCAGGACTTCTCCTACACTCATTCTTTATTTATTATAAACATCCTTCGTCATAAGCCTTTTCGCCATGAAGAGATAAATCCAAACCTTCCAATTCTTCTTTCTCAGAAACACGAACAGGAGTAATTTTGTTGATTAACCACAACATAACGTAAGTAAATACGAAAGCATAAATAGATGCTCCAACAACTGCAATAACTTCTTTACCAAAGAATCCCCAGTTTCCGTCAATCAAACCTGAACCTGCTTCATTAACTGCCGAAGAAGCAAAAACTCCAAGTAAAATTGTACCAATCAAACCACCTATTCCGTGAACTCCCCAAACATCAAGTGCATCATCCCATTGACGTTTATTCTTCCATTCAACAGCCAAATAACATCCACCACCTGCACATATACCTACAATAGGTGCTGCCCAGAGAGGAATAAATCCTGCACATGGAGTAATAGTTGCCAGACCAGCAATAGAACCGGTTAAAATTCCAACAAATTTAGGTTTGCGATGACGAATCCATTCAATAACCATCCATGTAAAGAGTGCAAATGAAGCTGCAACATCAGTATTAAGGAACGCATTTGCCGTAATAGCATCAACATTTAATTCGCTACCGGCATTAAATCCGTACCATCCAAACCACAATAATCCTGTTCCTATTGCAACCAAAGGAATAGAATTAGGTGTTGAGTTTTTATCAACGCGTGAACCAACAAAGAAAACAGAAGCCAATGCTGCGAAACCTGCAGTAGCATGAACTACAATACCACCGGCAAAGTCTAAAACGCCCCATTCAGCCAATAATCCGCCGCCCCAAACCATGTGACAGAATGGATAATAAACCAAAAACTGCCATGCGGTTAAGAAAATAAAGAACGCCTTAAAACTAACACGATTAACAAAAGCACCTGTAATTAACGCCGGTGTAATGATAGCAAACATCATTTGAAAAGCGATAAAAACATATTCAGGTATATTTGGGTTTCCACTGAACGCAGTATCAAGCGTTACTCCACAAAGAAAAGCCTTGTCAAAGTTTCCGATAATTCCGCCAACATCTCCGCTAAAGCAAAGCGAATAACCACAAATAAACCATAACAGTGTGTTCCAACCCAAAGCAACAAAACTTTGAGTCATAATTCCTAAAATGTTTCTTTTGGTAGCCAAACCACCATAGAACATTGCCAATGCCGGTGTCATTAGCATCACTAAACTCGTACA
>JAISUE010000017.1 GCA_031272245.1 Bacteroidales bacterium | reverse complement strand
ATCCTCGTTTCAATCCCTCCAACCAAAATTTTTGCCATTAAAACCTTTGTTTTCGGTCTAAAAAAAGTCTTTGAAAATGAATTTAAATATTTAAAAGTAAAATTTAAAGTTTTTAATTTTGGATTAAAACATTTAAAAGCAAAATTTAAGACTTTTTTTAGACCGAAAACAAAGGTTGCAGTGGTTGAAACAAAGGTTTTTAATTCGTTGAAAATGATTACATTGACGGAAACGATGGTTGGATAAATTGAAACAATAGTTATTGGATTTGCGAAAATAGTAGAGACAGTTGAAACGGGGATTATGGATAATTTAAAAGTAATTTTAAGTTTGGGATATTTTAACTTGTTGCTTAAATAAAATATATTAAGATAATATGATTAAATGTGTAAATAAAAAATACTACCTTTGTATATCTAAAATATACAGATACTTATGGATACAAAAAGTAGGATACTTTTCATTATCAATCCAATATCGGGGATAGGAAAACAAAAAAAAGTAGAAGCAGTAATAGAGGAAAGTTTAAACAAAGCAGTTTTCGATTACAAAATTGCATATACGGAATATGCTCATCATGCAACAGAAATTTGCAAAAATATTGCATTAAAAAAAGATTTTGATATAATTGCTGTAGTTGGAGGAGACGGTTCAATAAATGATTGTGTAAAAGGCTTGGCTGGAACAGATATTTCATTGGCTATTGTTCCTGCAGGAAGTGGTAATGGATTTGCAAGAACATTAAAAATACCGTTAAATTTGAATAATGCTATTGAGGTCATAAATGAACAAAAACGGATTTGCATAGACACTGTTTCTTTGAACGATATATGTTATGTTTCCATTGCAGGAATTGGTTTTGATGCATTAGTAGCTAAAGAATTTGCAAAAGTACGGACACGAGGATTTCATTCTTATTTTCAAATAGTTGCAACACATTATCCTTTATATCGTTCATCTAAATATTCTCTTGAAATAGATGGAGAAAAAATAGAAAGAAAAGCCCTTTTTATATGTTTTGCTAATGCAAATCAATTTGGTTATAACACTGTAATTGCCCCATCTTCTAAGCTAACAGACGGATTTATGGATGTGATTTGCGTACAAAAGATACCGATTCCTTTTTTGCCGTTTGTTGCAAGTTTACTTTTTACAAAACTTTTTGAACAGTCAACTTATGTTAAATCATATAAGGCAAAAGAAGTTAAAGTATTTTCAAACAATGTTATACCTGTAAATATAGATGGCGAATATATAGAAGTTGAAGGTGATCTTCATGTAAAGATATTTGAACGAAATTTAAACGTAATTATTCCATAAAAATATGAATAAAAAGAATAAAAATGTAACAGGAGTAGTTTATTCCACAAATCCTAATTATGAATATCAAACTGTGGATTATGAAGAGGCTGTAACTTTACCTGCAAATCAGCAAACGCTATATGTGCAGTTAGATAAAAAACAACGAGGAGGCAAAAAAGTAACACTGATTACGGGTTTTATAGGTTCGGAGGAAGATTTGGCAAGTCTGGGAAAAGAATTAAAAACAAAATGTGGAGTTGGAGGCAGTGTGAAAAATGGTGAAGTGATAATACAAGGGGATTTTGTATTGCGTATTATAGATTTATTATCTGCAAAAGGTTTTAAAACAAAACGTAAAGGAGGGTAGGGGCAGGTACAAAAAATAGGCTGCATTATTAAAAATGCAGCCACTATTAAAATTAATATACAGGTTAGTCTTCTATTTCTACACAGGTTGTGGTGTAAATCATTTCTGTTGGAGTTCCGTCCCACGAAGTCATAGTTGCGTGCAAGTCAAAGTAATCAGAAGTAATTTCAGAACATTCTCCGTCATAATCTTTTACAGAACCTTTTTGTGAAGTTTCCCATAACATATCTGGAAACTCAGCCCTTCCTTTTATAGTGCAATCGCAATCTACACCGGAACATCCGGAAATTGCTATTGTTCCCAAAACGCATAATGTTAAAAATATTTTTTTCATTGGTTTGTATTTTTATTTTTGCCTACTCTTTATCGGATTTTCGGCATTCTCCATTTTTCTTATTGTTGTTTTTTGTGAAACAAAGACGTTGCAAAGATACATTTTTTTATATTTAAATCTACAATTTAATGTTCTTTTTTCCTTTTTATCTTAAAATTTTCAGAATAAAGTAGTTCTTTTTTCCTCTTTGGATTAAAATATATTTGTCATTTATGAGATATTTGTCAGTAAGGATAAATGTATCGTGCACTTTTTCCTTATTGACAGAAATAGAGTTTTCTTTTAATGCACGACGCGCTTCACCTTTTGATGAAAGAATACCGGTATTTGCTAATAAATCTGCAATATTTATCCCTTGCTGTAAAATTTCTAATGGAATATCAAATAACGGGACTCCATCGAAGACAGACAGAAACGTGGCTTCATCTAAATTTTTCAGATTTTCTGTGGTAGCTTTTCCAAACAGTATTTGTGATGCTTCTATGGCGGCGTTGTAGTCTTGCTCGCTATGCACTCTAATTGTAAGATCTTTAGCTAAAGTTTTTTGCAACAATCGTTCTTCAGGTTTGAGTTGGTGTTCAGAGATGAGGTTAGTTATCTCTTCTTTACTGAATAGTGTGAATATTTTAATGAATTTTTGTGCGTCTTCATCTGAACAGTTTAACCAGAATTGATAAAAGGAATAAGGTGTTGTCTTTTGTGGGTCTAACCAAACGTTACCATTTTCTGTTTTACCGAATTTTTTACCGTCAGCTTTTGTTATCAAAGGACATGTAAGAGCAAAAGCTTCTCCCTGCATCATTCTGCGAATTAACTCTGTGCCTGTTGTTATGTTTCCCCATTGGTCGGAGCCACCCATTTGAAGGCGACATCCATAATTTTCGTAAAGATATTTGAAATCATATCCTTGCAAAAGTTGGTATGAGAACTCGGTAAATGAAAGTCCTGTTTCCATTCTTTTTTTGACGCTGTCTTTAGCCATCATATAATTGACCGTAATATGTTTTCCTATTTCACGAATAAAATCTATGAAAGTCCAATCTTTTGTCCAATCATAATTATTAAGCATTATGGCTTTATTGGGTATATTGCCGGAAAAATCCATAAACTTTTCCAACTGTTTTTTTATGCAGTCCTGATTATAGTGTATTTGCTCTATAGAGAGTAATTTTCTCTCTTCACTCTTAAATGAAGGATCGCCAATCATACCTGTGGCACCACCTACAAGTACTATTGGTCTGTGTCCGCAATGTTGCAAATGAGTAAGCATCATAACTCCTACCAAATGTCCTATATGCAAAGAATCTGCAGTAGGATCTATTCCAACGTATGCTGATGTCTGTTCTTTTATTAACTGTTCTTCCGTACCGGGCATGATGTTGTGAATCATACCACGCCATTCTAATTCCTTTACGAAATTTTTCATTATTTTTATATTTCTTATTTATTATATTTCAAATTACAAAGGTAATAAATAATAGCAAATTTATTGCTGTTCAATATTTATTTACAAAATAGAACACTATCCGCATTTTCATATCTATACTTTTATTTTTATGATGTTGATGAAAAGTTTTTGTCCGGTTTATGTTTTATCTATAACATCTAAAATATCTTGTTATTTGTGTAAAAAAACAAAGATTTTATTCATAAAAAAACAGACTTTCTAAAAGAAAAATAAAGATTGTTAATAATCTTATTAGTCTTTACCAAGCAAACGAAACATATTTTTTTTGTAAGCTTCTACTCCGGGCTGATCAAAAGGATTAATTCCCAATAAATATCCACTTAATCCACAAGCAAATTCAAAAAAATATATCAATTTGCCAATGTTTTCTTCATCCAATTTTTCTATTGAGATTGTAATTTGAGGTACATCGCCTGATAAGTGAGCGACTTGTGTTCCTTTTTCAGCCTGATGATTTATGTAAGTTAGTGTTTTTTCACACAGATAATTTAAATCATCTGTGTTTTCTTTATCGTAAGGAATGGAAATATTAGATTTAGACATTTCCACGTGTAGAGTTGTTTCAAACATTAGTCTTGCCCCATCCTGAATATATTGTCCTAAAGAATGTAAATCAGTTGTATTACTTACCGCAGCCGGAAATAATCCTTTACCATTTTTGCCTTCACTTTCTCCATATAGTTGTTTCCACCACTCAGAAAAGGAATTTAATGATGGAGAGTAATTGACCATTAATTCTATTGATTTACCGTTTTGTAATAAAGCATTGCGAATAGCTGCGTATTTCCAAGCAATATTGTTTTCGTTTTCCTGTAAAACGTCATTACGCATTAAGCAAGCACCATTAACAAGTTTTACAATATCAATTCCGGCTACAGCTATTGGTAACAAACCAACAGATGTTAATACAGAATACCTTCCACCGACATCATCAGGCACAACATAAGTTTTGTAACCTTCTTGAACTGACAGAGTTTTTAAAGCACCTTTTTCCTTATCTGTTATAGTTACAATTCTGTTTTTAGCTTCGGCTTTTCCATATTTGCTTTCAATATGATTTTTTAATATTCTAAAGGCAATCGCTGGTTCAGTTGTTGTGCCTGATTTAGAAATAACAGCCAAAGCATACTCTTTTTCATTTAATATTTCAAGTAAATCCGAAATATAATCTTCACTCATTGTTTGTCCGGCAAAGAGAATTAAAGGATATTTTCTGTAATTTTGCAGTGAATTGAAATGATGGGAAAGGGATTCTATTACAGCTTTTGTTCCGAGATAACTACCTCCAATACCAATAACTACCAGTATTTCGCATTTTTTTTGAATATATGTAGCGGTTTCATTTATGTCTTTTAGTAATTTTTGAATATGTAAAGGCAAATCTATCCAGCCGAGAAAATTGTTACCTTTTCCTTTTTTATTTACTAATAGATTATGTACATAAGGCAAAAGGCTTGACAGGTTTTCATAAACACTGTCAAAGCCTTTATCATTTAAATTTGATTTTTTAAAATCTATATTCATTATTATTGCTGCTGAGTAGATATACTTTGTAAAATGCCTTGGAATTGAGAATTGGATTGGATTTTAGTTACTATGTTATTCATCTGAAACATTTGTGCGTTTTGAAGTATAAAGCCAATAAGTTGCCCTGTTCTTTGTCGTATTTCATTATCGTCTCCACTTAATTGCAATATTTGTTCTATTTTATCAATAGCAGAATTAAAACCTTGTTCGGCTGCCTGTTTATTATTTTCTCTTGCTTGTGTTACAGCAGAATTTATTTCATTAACTGCTTCATTATATATTTGGCGAGCCTGTTGTAAATTATCTAAAGCTTGTAATTCAGGGATAGAAGCTTTAAGTTTATTTAATGATGTTATTGAATCAGATTTAGCTTTTTCTATAATGTAAGCAATAACTTGTAAGCACATTTCTTTATCATTTTCCACATTGCGAGCTTTTTTGCCACGAAATTGCTTATAATAGTTAAGATAGCCAAGATAATAATTAAATATCTTAGTGTAAATTTCTTCTCCCTTATTTTTATTTCCTGCTCTACAATAAAGAGATGCTATTTGAATATCATAACGATCAAATGGTATGTTACATTCCGGAAATTCTTTAATAGCTTTATCTAAAATCTGCAATGCTTTTTGTTGTTCTCCTTCGCTAATAAGAGATTCTGCTAATAAGGAGTGGAAGTTTCTCATTGTTTGAGCATTGTTCTTTGATACAGCTTCTTCAAGATAATATCCGCATTTACTTACATTTCCCCAAGTAAATAGATTTATATATTTGTCATAGCTTACATTTGTATTTTCAGACATTGCATAACGATAAGGAGTAATTCTATATAATAATCCTTCTTTTCTCATATAATCAGTAAGATTTGGTATTAAATCTCTGAATTGATAAGGACTCATAATATACATTGGACGCTCAAAAGCGTTTGTAGTTATCATATCCAATACCATTAAATCATTTCTAACTATACGTCTGCCTTCCTTTGGTATTGTAAATTCAAAAGTTCCTTCTTCTTCATCTACAAGTTCTTTTGGATAAATGCCCTTCTTTGCCATTTCTGCTTTATTAAAATGAATAACCCAATTATTACCATTAAGAACGCTAACAGAATCCATTACATCATCTTTTATACCGTAATGTGCAGGCGATTCACTTTGAATATTTTTCAAAACATCTGTTCCAAGTTTCTTTTCTACTGAAGGCATAAGCAGCGTCATCTCATTTCCAAGTCCATAATATTGCTTTGGCAAAGTAAATTTAATTTTTTCTGCATCATATACCTTATTATATAGTTGTTCAACATACCAATTCATGCCTGACAATGTAACATTAACAATACGGACATCAGGTCTTACTCCTTCAACTTCTTGGATGTACCATAGAGGAAAAGTATCATTATCACCAAATACAAAGAGAATAGCATTCTTTTCACAAGATTCAAGATAGTTCTTTGCAATATCACGCGTCATATATCTGTCACTCCTGTCATGATCGTCCCATTCTTGACAAGCCATTAGTACGGGAACAGCCAATAAACATATTGCTGTTACGCCAATAGCCTTTATATTTTCTGCTATTTTTATCTTATTTAACCATTCATAAAGAGCATAAACTCCTAACCCTATCCAAATAGCAAACGCATAAAATGAACCGGCATAAGCATAATCTCTTTCACGTGGCTGCGCAGGAGGTTGATTAAGATAAAGAACAATCGCAAGTCCGGTCATAAAAAATAGTAAAAAGACAACAAATGCGTCCTTTTTCTTTTTCTTTATGTGAAAAATCAATCCTGCAATACCTAAAAGTAAAGGCAGGCAAAACAATTTATTTTTTCCTTTATTGTTTGCTAAATCAGGAGGAAGATTATTTTGAGGTCCCAAACGCCACGCATCAATAAAGTTTATGCCTGTTATCCAGTTCCCATGTAAAATATCTTTTGTTCCTGTAGAAGGAGATTCGGGATTATTTCCATCATAAATCAGTCCGAAACTTTGAATATCATTTTGTCTTCCTGCAAAATTCCAGAGAAAATAACGCCAATACATGTGATTAACTTGATAACGGAAAAAGTAAGTTAAGTTTTCTGTAAAGGTTGGTTTGCGATTTCCATTTATTTTTGCCCAAAGTTTATAGTAAGGAATGTGAGGACGAGATGGATCTTGACTATACATACGAGGGAAAAGTGTGCAATAGTTATCATCATATTCTAAATCTCCATATTGTTTTACTTCAATATAACATTTATTTACAGTATCTTTTATGTATTTACTATTGCCGATTTTTTGATTTTTAACCTCAGCATTGTAGTATTGACCATAAAATAGTGGAGAAGAACCATACTGATCCCTATTAAAATAAGACAATAAACTCATAGCATCTTTCGGAGCATTCTCGTTAATAGGAGTATTTGAATTCGCTCTTATTATTATGGTCGCAAATGTTGAATAACCTATGAGAAAGAAAAGAAAAGACAGAACTATTGTATTCAAAACAGGTTTTTCTTTTCTCTTTGAATAAAATAATCCCCAAACAATGAGACCTATAAGCAAAAGGAAAAATATGATAGTGCCTGAATTAAAAGGTAACCCTATTGAGTTAATAAAGAAAATTTCAAATTTGCTTGCAAACTTTATTATCCATGGAATGATTAAATACATAACTAATCCTACAATAACAATAGAAAGTACTCCCGCCCAAAACATTCCTTTTTTTGTGGTTTTATATTTTTTGTAATAAAAAACATAAACGATAGCAGGAATTGTTAATAAATTTAACAGATGGACTCCAATAGCTATGCCTATCAAAAATGAAATTAGAATTAACCAACGCAAATTATGTTTATCATCAGCCTGCGATTCCCATTTCAAAATAGCCCAAAATGTAACTGCAGTAAAGAATGAAGACATTGCATAAACCTCACCTTCAACTGCTGAATACCAGAATGTATCACTAAAAGTATAAGCTAATGCTCCGATTAAACCGCTGCCAAAAATGGCAATAGTTTGAGCAGTTGTCATTTCTTCAGTCTTTTTTACAAATTTTTTTGCTAACATTGTAATAGACCAGAAGAGAAAAAGAATTGTTAATCCACTTGAAATGGCACTCATTGCATTGACACAATAAGCAATGTTAGCTTTATTTCCTGCAAACATAGAAAAAATGCGACCTAAAATTTGGAATGTTGGAGCTCCAGGAGGGTGTCCTACTTCTAATTTCGCTGTTGTTGCAATATATTCTCCACAATCCCACCATGATGCCGTAGGTTCTGCTGTAAGCAAATAGACAATACTCGCTATTAAAAAAACAGTCCAACCGAGCATGTTGTTAATCAAATTGTATTTCTTCATTAGATTAAAAAGTTAAAAAATAAGTTGCAAAGATATATTTTTTTTCTAATACACACAAAAAAGTGATAATTTTTTATTTTAAGATGTTTTCAATTTATTATCTTATAAAAAGAAAATAAATCTTGATTTTAATTCATTAAATCAGCAATAAATTTTTTAATTGTTTGATAAAAAATTAAAGGATATGTATATTTATAATTAGATGTATAGTATTACTGATAATTTTTTTTGTTATTCAGCATTGGAACAATATAAAAAGAATTGTTAAATAGAAATTTTTTATCGTAAAACAATAAAAAATTTGGTGAATTGAAAAAAAAGTTGTTACTTTGCAACGTGAAATAATTAAAAAAAGCAAGTAAAAATGGGCAAATTAAGATATAAGCTGCTTAAATTAAAGACTATACGACTCAGTTTTGATATTATTTTCATAGCTGTTGCTTTGTTTCTTGTTACATTTTTAGTAATAAATGTAATACTTATTTGCCAAAATCAATTAATAATAGCGGGAAATGCTGCAATTTATCCAAACAAAGAGCCAATAGTGCTTGATGTGGATACTTGTTCTCAAATAAATGGAGTAAATCTTGATTTTAAGTCAGAATTTATTAAGGTAAAGTATAAGATGTTATTTTCAGAAAAACATTCTGTGATTATTTTTTATCACGTGTTAAAGATATTAACATTAAATTTACCGTTAATTTTATTTTTATTTATTCTTTTTCATTTACGCAATATAATTAATAGTGTATTAAAAGAATTTAATCAAAAAAAACGTTTAATAAGTCATTATATTTTTAATAAAAAGAATATAAAAAGATTGCATTATATTGCTTACGCTTTTATTATTTTCCCATTTATAGAACTTTCTGCTTATTGGGCGGATAATCTGCTTTTAGAGCAGTATTTTGTTTTAAAAGGTATGAAAGTGCGTTCTATTATTTCATTGCAAATTTTGTCATGGGATTATATAATAATAGGATTGATTTTTATTACGATTATTGAGGTAATCCGTAGAGGCATTGCTTTGCAGGAGGAACAGGATTTAACAATTTAGAAGACTAATGGGAGAAATAATTGTAAATTTAGATGTAATGATGGCAAAACGCAAAATTAGTCTTGGAGAACTTGCGACAAAAATAGATATAACACCTGCCAATCTTTCGGTGTTAAAAACAGGAAAGGCAAAAGCAATAAGATTTTCTACGCTGATGGCAATATGTAATGTGTTGGATTGTCAGCCAGGAGATATTTTAGAATATAAAACAGAAACAAATAATTAATCACAAACAAAAACAACAAAAAATGAGAAGTAAAATTTTATTGGTATTATGTTTGTCCCTGTTGTTTTCAACAGGAAGTTATGCTCAAAGCAAACAAAAGCAAACAAACCTTAACGAAAAATTGAAACTTAACGGAACTGTCCGTTATGGAAAACTTGACAATGGCTTAACTTATTATGTTAAGTCTAACAAAAAACCTGAAGCAAGAGCAGAATTTTTTCTTGCCGTAAATGCAGGAAGTGTGTTAGAAGAGATAAACGAACTTGGTTTGGCTCACTTCACCGAACATATGAACTTCAACGGTACAAGACAATTTCCAGGAAACTCTTTGATTGACCAGTTGGAGAAAAAAGGTATCGTGTTTGGAGCGGACATCAACGCATACACTTCTTTTGACGAGACGGTGTATAACTTGCAGTTGCCGATAGAGGATACCAGTATGCTTGATATGGGCTTAAAGATCCTTGACGGCTGGGCTGGCGGAGCGTTAATGACAGGTAAGGAAATAGATGACGAAAGAGGCGTTATTATAGAAGAGTGGCGTATGCATCAGGGAGGTTCCGAACGTATGCGTGAAAAGACTTGGAAAATTATGCTTCAAGGTTCTAAATATGCGGAACGCTTACCTATCGGTACGCTTGAATGGTTGCAAAACTTCCAATACAGCGATATACGCGGTTTCTATAAGAAATGGTATCGTCCGGACAATATGGCTGTAATTATCGTTGGTGATTTTGATGCCGATGTAATGGAACAAAAGGTTAAGGATTTCTTTGAAATGATGCCTAAACCTGCCGATAA
>JAISUE010000075.1 GCA_031272245.1 Bacteroidales bacterium | reverse complement strand
TTGCCAATAGCGAAGATAATAATTGTCTATACATCACAACAAAAGATGGAGAGTATATTTTGTTTGATAATGACGGTAATTATGACGAAATATCATACATTTGTTTTTATGCGTTGGTTGCGGAGAAATATCTCTGTGAATATCAGTTTGGCACAAGTGGTTGGGAAGAACCGGAAGAACGGAATACTTTTGTTAGCAAATATATCAATTATATTTTTCAAATACCTCTAAAAGGACAAATTAACGACAATGGAATAGAAGAATGTTTTAATAGAGTATATTATGATTTTGTTAAGACCAACACATCAATAGAACGAGTGGATCAAGGATATAATTTTCGTGAATATAATGTTGGAAAGGAGTATTATCTAATACTTGGAACTTTCTGTTCGTGGGCAAAAACTTTTGTTATAACTGCAGACGATAATGGGTGGCTTTGTGTAAAGTATATTTAATTGCTGATTACTGTGCTTTATTCGCAATAACAAGAATGTAGAAATAATAATAAATAATAAATCAAGCCCGACAATTTATGTTGAACGGGCTTTTTGTTTGGTTAATTGAAATTTTTATTATCTTTGCAAGCGAAATTCAATACCAAATGAATAAAACATTATACATAATATCAGGATGCAATGGTGCGGGGAAAACAACGGCTTCATATACAATTCTGCCTGAAATTTTGGATTGTAAAGAGTTTATAAATGCGGACGAAATAGCAAAAGGATTATCACCTTTTCAACCGGAAAAAGTTGCTATTGAAGCGGGGAAAATAATGCTCGGCAGAATAAAGGAATTATTGAAAGAGAATATTACATTTGCCTTTGAGACAACGCTATCGACCAAAACACATAAAAACATCATTTTACAGGCAAAGAAACAAGGATATATTGTGGTGTTATTATTTTTTTGGTTACAAAACATTGAATTGGCAAAAGCAAGAGTTAGACAGCGTGTTGCTGAAGGCGGACATAACATTGAAGCTTCCATAATTGAACGTAGATATATAAGAGGAATAGTGAATTTGTTTGATATTTATTTGCCTGTTGCAGATGAAATTTTTATTTTTGATAATTCAAATAATACAAATCTTGTTGCACAAAAAACAACAGGCACGATAAAAATTGTAGATAATAATAAATATAATCAAATAAAACAGTATTATGAAGACAGTAAAAAATAATGAGATATTTGATAAAATCATTAAAGGCTTGCAACTTTCATTTCAAAGATTGTTGGAGGAAAAGAAACGGAATAATCAAAAAATAGTCATAATGAAAGATGACAAAATTATTTTTGTTACAGCAGAAGAATTAGAAAGCGAAAATCAAGAACAAATATAAAGCCCGATAGAATTCAATCTGTCGGGCTTTTTGTTATTGTGAAAAATTAGTACCTTTGCATTTCCGAAAAGTATTAGAAAATGAAAAGTTTTCGGAATTTATACATAATCATTATGGTAATAAGAGAACGATATTTAAAACAATTAAGAGAGTTAAGAGACATTAACATTATCAAAGTCGTAACGGGTGTTAGACGTTGTGGTAAAAGCACTTTATTAAATATGTTTAAGGACGAATTGTCCAATAACGGTGTTGCAAAAAAATGTATTCAACAATACAACTTGGAAGACCCCAATAATTCTAATTTTGAAGATTGGAAAGTTTTCTATAATCACATAAAAGATAATCTCGTTGCAAACAAAATGAACTATATTTTTCTTGATGAGATTCAAATGCTGGATAATTTTGAAAGATTGTTGGACGGCTTGCATTTATTAACCAATGTAGATTTGTATGTAACAGGATCTAATGCCTACTTATTGTCGGGCGAGTTAGCAACAATACTTATAGGTCGTGCCATAACAATAAATATGTATCCTTTCTCTTTTGCCGAATATTTGGACTTCCTTCAAATAAACAAACCTGTTGAAACGAATTTTACAGATTATCTTCAAACAGGAGGTTTTCCTCAAGCACTGCAACTTCAAAACATTAGTTATTCCTTATATAACAATTATCTTAAAGGTTTGTTGGAAACAATAATAGAAAAAGATATTAAAACAAGAAATAAAATTTACAACGAAAAAACTTTTGACAATGTAATAAGATTTCTTGCCGATTCTGTTGGTAGTTTAGTATCTGCAAACAACGTGACAAAGACATTAAAAAATGATAAAAAGGAGGTTGATGACAAGACCGTAAGTCGTTACATTTCTATCTTGAATGACAGTTTTCTTTTTTATCACATTGACAGATTTGATATAAAAGGGAAAAAGATTCTCAAAACTAATGGCAAACAATACATTGTTGATACGGGCTTTCGTAATATGTTACTTGGCAGAGAGAATTTGTCGGATATTGGGCATCTTTTGGAAAATGTTATTTATTTTGAACTTTTAAGACGGGGACATTCTGTTTGGACAGGCAAGAATAATGACAGAGAGGTTGATTTTATAAGTAAAGATGAACAGGGCTATATTCATTATTTTCAGGTTTGTGCAAGTTTGAGAGATGCATCAACAAGAGAGCGGGAATTGTCTGCTTTCAATGCTATTAAAGACCATAATCCTAAAACAATAATCACATTAGATCCCGAAGAACCAACCTATAATGGAATTATCTGCAAAAATGTAATAAACTGGTTGCTATCATAGTCTCAATACAAAAGCCCGACAGATTAAAATTTCTGTCGGGCTTTTTGTTTGTTTGGTTAATTGAAATTTTTATTATCTTTGCAAGCCTGTTTTTGACTGCAAAAGCATGCAAAGTATTGATTATTACAAATTAAAAATACAATAAAACTATGACAAAAAAGTATGTATATTCCTTTGGAGGCAAAACCGCTGAAGGAAAAGCCGATATGAAAAATCTACTCGGCGGAAAGGGCGCTAATTTAGCAGAAATGTGTTTGCTGGGATTGCCTGTTCCAGCTGGTTTAACAATAACTACTGAATGCTGTACCGATTATTATGCTAATAAAGAGCTGTTACCTGAAAGTCTAATGAACGAGGTATGGGCGGCAATGCGTAAAGTTGAAGAAACAATGGGCATGAAATATGGTGATTCAGAAAACGCTTTACTTGTTTCCTGCCGTTCGGGTGCAAGAAAATCTATGCCGGGTATGATGGATACAGTGCTTAACATCGGTCTTAGCAGCAAAACAATTCCCGGTTTGATTAAAAAAACGGAAAATCCTCGTTTTGTTTACGATTCTTATCGCCGTCTTATTATGATGTATGCTGATGTGGTGATGGAAAAAGCCGAAGGACGTGAGCCTGCAGATGGAAAAGGCATCAGAAAAATTTTAGATGATAAACTTGATGAATACAAAAAGAGTAAAAACTACAAATCTGATACGGATTTAAGTACAGAAGATTTACAATATCTGGCAGAAGAGTTTAAAAATACAGTTAAAAATAAACTGGGAACAGAGTTTCCTGATGATGCTGCGGCACAATTAGAAGGAGGTATTAAGGCTGTATTCAAATCATGGAATGGGAAAAAGGCTGTTTCTTATCGCAGAATAGAAGGAATACCTGACGATTGGGGAACAGCCGTTAATGTTCAGGCTATGGTTTTTGGAAATATGGGTAACGATTCTGCTACAGGTGTTGCCTTTACTCGTAATCCTGCAACCGGAGATAATCTTTTCTATGGAGAATGGTTAATTAATGCTCAGGGAGAAGATGTTGTAGCAGGTATTCGTACCCCTTCTCCTTTAAATAACGATACAAAAAATGAACAAAACAAACATTTGAAGTCATTGCAGGAAGAAATGCCTGAAATATATATGGAATTATGCGATATAAGAGCAACACTTGAAAACAGTTTCAAGGATATGCTTGATATTGAATTTACCATTCAAAACAAAAAACTTTATATGTTGCAGTGTCGTGTAGGAAAACGTACAGGTGTTGCAGCCGTTACTATGGCAATGGATATGTTAAAGGAACAAATGATTGATGAAAAGGAAGCCGTATGCAGAGTTTCCGGTGAACAATTAACGGAATTTCTTCTTCCAATCCTTGATCCTTCGGATGAAAACAATCATAAAGTTGTAGCTAAGGGATTACCTGCAGGTCCTGGTGGTGCTGTTGGAGAAATAGTTTTGAGTAATGAACTTGCAATGGAACTTGCATCAAAAGGCAAGAAATGTATTCTTGTACGAGAAGAAACAAATCCGGAAGATGTTGAAGGGATGCGTGCCGCTTCAGGTATCCTTACTGCAAGAGGAGGTATGACTTCTCACGCTGCTCTTGTTGCAAGAGGTTGGGGAAAATGTTGTATAGTTGGTTGTGAAGCTCTTCATATAAACTTTGAAACAAAAACTGTTAATATTGACGGTGTTAATTACAAAGAAGGAGATGTGTTCAGTTTGAATGGAACAAAAGGTTTGGTTTATGCTTCAGAAGTTAAAACAATGGAAGCAAATGAAAGTCCATTGTATGCAAACTTTATGACTCTTGTTGAAAAATATCGCAAAATGGGTGTTAGAACCAATGCCGATACACCTGCTGATGCGAAACAGGCGTTGGATTTCGGAGCAGAAGGAATAGGTTTATTCAGAATAGAACACATGTTTTATGGTGAAAATTCCGAAGAACCATTAAGAATTCTTCGCAATATGATACTTTCAAAAGATAATGCCGAAGCTCGTCGCAAGTATTTGAACGAATTAAAACCTCATATTCTAAATTCCGTAAAAGAAACAATGGCAATAATGAATGGCAAGCCTGTTACTTTCCGTTTAATTGACCCTCCTTTACACGAATTTATGCCTAAAAAAGAAGAAGATATTAATTCTGCTGCCATTCAATTAGGAATAACAAAAGAGGAAGTAATCAAAAAGGCAGAAGAAATTGAGGAAGTTAATCCAATGATGGGCTTACGCGGTGTCCGTTTAGGTATTCTTTATCCTGAAATTACAGAAATACAATGTGAGGCTTTGTTTGAAGCCGCTGCACAATTACTAAAAGACGGTAAAGAACCAAAACTTGAAATAATGATTCCATTAACTATAAGTGTTAAGGAATTGAAACATCAAAAAGAAATCTGCGACAGAGTTCATGCAAAAGTTGAAAAAGAATTTGGAATGGCGATTAAATATCTTTACGGAACAATGATAGAAGTACCAAGAGCAACTATTGTTGCTGATGAAATAGCCGAAGTTGCTCAATTTTTCTCTTTTGGAACTAATGATTTAACCCAAATGACCTTTGGTTTTTCGCGTGATGACGTTAATGCAATCATTGGAGAATACATAAATTCCAACATAATAAAACAAGACCCTTTCCAAACAATAGATGTTGATGGCGTAGGAAAACTTGTTGAAATGGGAGTTCAAAAAGGTCGTTCAAAAAGAACAGATCTTAAAATTGGTGTTTGCGGAGAACATGGAGGCGATCCTGATTCGGTTAAATTCTTTTTCCGTTGCGGAATGAATTATGTTTCATGCTCACCTTTCAGAGTTCCTGTCGCACGTTTGGCTTCTGCACAGGCATCAATAGAAGCAGAAAGAAAAAAATAGTTTTTATTACTGAATTATCACAAAAGCCTGATAACAAAACGTTATCAGGCTTTTATTTTATATCTCTATTTAATGATCAAAAATCAGAATAAAAGTGCATTTTCCTAAAATCCAAAAACCAAAAATGAAATGTTCGTTATGGATAATATTTTTTTGTGATTTATTAAAGTTAAAATAAGGATTTGAAAGATATTATTTTGGTTATGTAAGTAAATAATAGTGTATTTTACAGGGAAAACGTATATTTGCATTTAAAATTATTTGTAAAATATGAGATTAAGAGCAGTAGAATATAAAGATGTTGATTTGATTTTCAAATGGGAAAATGACGAAAGTATGTGGGCTATAACAGAAACTCAACGTCCATTTTCTCATGCTACAATTAAAAATTATGTGGAAATAGCTCAAAATGAAGATATTTACACAGCCAAACAGCTGCGTTTAATGATAGAAATTAACGAAAATGAAGTAGCAGTTGGTTGTGTTGATTTATACGATTTTGAACCTCAAAACTTCAAAGCATGTGTTGGTATTTTAATAGACAGAGATTTCCAAAGAAAAGGATATGCTTTTCAAGCCCTTAATATATTGCGAAATTATGCTTTTAATGTATTAAATATTCATAATCTTTATGCTTTTGTGCCACAGGATAATATTGCAAGTAAAAGATTGTTTGAAAAAGCCGGATTTAATCATACTGCTGTTTTACAAAATTGGTTTTTTAGAAATAATAAATATAAAGACGTTAATGTTTATCAGTATTTGCAGTAAATTTAAATAATATGCCATTTTCTTTAAAATATAAATCAACATAATAATGATTAGACGGTCTTTAATAATATATGTTTTACTGCTATTGTTAAGTATAATGAGTTTTTCTCAAGGTAAAAAATATACAATAAGTGGATACGTTAAGGATTCTGTTAACAAAGAAAGTTTAATGGGTGCAAATATTTACATTAAACAAAACAGTAATATAGGTACTGCGTCTAATTCTTATGGTTTTTACAGTCTTACTATTAATGAAGGAAATTATATTTTAGTGATTCAGTATGTTGGTTATCGTACTGTTGAATTGCCTGTGCAACTTCAAAAAAACATAAAACTTGATATTGAATTGTCCTCTCAATCGCAACAGTTAAATGCTCTTAAAATCACAGCTGAACGTTCGCAAGACAAAGTTCTGGAGACAAATATGGGTGTAGAAAAGTTAAGTATAAGAGAAGTAGCTAAAATCCCCGTGCTTTTTGGAGAAAAAGATGTTTTGAAAACAATAAGTCTTACTCCGGGAGTTAAATCTTCAGGTGAAGGCAGTAGTGGTTTTTATGTACGTGGTGGAGGCTATGACCAAAACTTAATACTTTTGGATGAAGCTGTTGTTTTTAATGCTTCACATCTTATGGGTTTTTTCTCAGTATTTAATTCTGATGCCTTAAAAGATGTAACTCTGTATAAGGGTTCTCAACCTGCGGAATATGGTGGCAGGCTTGCAAGTGTGCTTGACGTAAAAATGCAGGAAGGAAACAGTATCCGTTATGGAGTGGAAGGGGGTATAGGTTTGATAGCCTCACGTCTTAAAGTTGAAGGACCTATTGTCAAAGAAAAAGGTTCATTTATATTATCGGGAAGACGCACTTATGCAGATATGTTTCTCTTTTTGTCGGATGATGAAATGGCAAAAGATGCTATTCTTTATTTTTATGATTTGAATCTTAAAGCAAATTATGAAATAAATGATCGCAACCATATATATATAAGCGGATACTTAGGACGAGACGTACTTGGATTGAAAAATACTTTCGGTATAGACTGGGGAAATATGACCGGAACCGTACGTTGGAATTCTGCAATAAACAATAGACTTTTTTCCAATACTTCATTTGTAGCAAGTGATTACAATTACAAAGTTACACTTGATTATGAAGATAATCTCATGGATATAAAATCTCGTATAAATAACTACACATTAAAACAGGATTTTACGTATTTTCATTCAACAAATCATACTTTGAAATTTGGATTTAATATCACATACTATAAAATTTTACCCGGTTCTGCAGAAGCATCAGGTACATTTTTCAGTAGAAATATTACACTCAAACACAAATTTGCATCGGAGCTTGCCGCATACATTTCTCATCAATGGAAAATCAATGAACATTTGAATTTAGAATACGGATTACGTATAAATAGTTTTGCGGCTTTGGGTGAAAGTAACTTTTATACATATAATGAAGGAGACGTAGTAGATTCTCTGCATTATAATCAAATGGAAATAGCCAAATGCTACGTGATGCCGGAACCACGTTTGTCTATCAACTGGTTATTAAATCAAAACCAATCTATTAAAGCATCTTATACTCGTAACTCTCAAAGTCTTCATCTGCTTTCTACTTCGACCTCAGGCAATCCTGCTGATTTATGGATACCAAGCAGTAATAACGTTAAACCTGAAATATCAAATCAGATTTCATTAGGTTATTATCAGAATTTTTACAATGGAAATTATGAACTTGCTACGGAAGTTTATTACAAAGATTTGCAAAATCAGATTGATTTTAAGGATGGTGCTTCTTTAAATTTCAATGAACATGTAGAATCACAATTATTATTTGGCACAGGACGCGGTTATGGAATAGAACTTTCGCTTAAAAAGAAATATGGACGTTTAACAGGTTGGGTAGGTTATACGCTATCACGTGTTGAAAAGAAAATACAGGGAATAAATAATGGGGATTATTATCCGGCTAAACAGGACAGAACACACGATTTTCTTGTAGTTGCAATGTTTGACGTAAATGATAAATTAAATATTTCTGTTTCATGGGTTTATTACACAGGTAATGCGGTAACTTTTCCGAGTGGAAAATATGAATTTGAAGGAAATTGGATAAATTATTATACGGAAAGAAATGCTTATCGTATGCCTGATTATCACAGAATGGACGTTGGATTAACTTGGCAAATAAGTAAAAAACGCCGATATGAATCTTCGTTAAATTTTTCTGTTTATAATGTTTATGGACAAAAAAATGCTTACACCATAACTTTTGAAACCGACGAAGACGATGCTTCCCGTTCTCATGCAATAAAAACAATACTTTTCCGCTGGGTGCCAAGTTTTACTTATAATTTCAAGTTTTAAATCCTGATTTTTATACCTTAAATCGCTACGTATTGAAAATATGTTAGATTAAAATCTTACTTTTGTCAATAAAAAATAATTATTATTACTATGATACATGTAAAAAACATTTGCAAATCATACGGAAATCTCCAAGTATTAAAAAACATTAACCTGCATATAAAAAAAGGAGAAATAGTATCAATAGTTGGGGCATCCGGTGCCGGAAAAACAACTCTTTTACAAATAATCGGAACGCTTGACAAAGCAGACGAAGGATCAATCATTATCAATGGGGAAAACGTAACTCTGCTTAATGACAAAGCATTGTCCGCATTTAGAAACAGAGAAATAGGCTTTGTATATCAATTTCACCATCTTTTAGTTGAATTTACGGCATTGGAAAACATAATTATACCTTCTTTAATCAATGGTAAATCAAAAAAATATGCAGAAGAAAAAGCAAAATATTTACTTGATAAACTTAACCTTTTTGACCGTTCCAACCATAAACCCAATGAATTATCGGGAGGCGAGCAACAAAGAGTGGCTATTGCACGGGCTTTGATCAATGAACCAAGCATACTTTTGGCAGACGAACCAAGCGGAAACCTCGATACACATAATGCGGAAGAGTTGCACAATTTATTCTTCCATCTTAGAGATACCTTAAACCAAACAATAGTTATAGTTACTCATAATGAACATTTAGCTCAAATGAGCGACAGAATTATAACAATCAAAGACGGAATATTAGTTTAATTCACACCCGAATAATGATTTCATTGAGAAAATAACTATATTCGCATTCATAATAATTTAACATTCAGTTCTAAAATCATAATAACCTTTAATATGTACGATAAAATAATTGATAAAAACGACCCGCATCAAAATCTCAAAATACATGAAGGTATTGAGCAGCCTGACCAGATAAATCGCGCATTTGCACAAACATTTAAGGCGAAACGCCAACTGACTGTGGAAGAATATGTGAAAGGTATTTTGGACGGCGACAGAACCATTCTCGCTCAAGCTATCACTCTTATTGAATCATCGTTGTTTGCACACAGAGAGAAAGCACAACAGATAATAGAACAGTGCCTGCCTTATGCAGGGAAAAGCATTCGTGTGGGCATAACAGGTGTTCCGGGAGTGGGGAAAAGCACTACTATTGAGGCACTTGGAACTATGCTTACTCAAAAGGGTCATAAACTTGCCGTTTTAGCCATTGACCCAAGTTCTGAAAAAACCAAAGGCTCTATTCTCGGTGATAAAACAAGGATGGAGACCCTTGCCAACGACAGTAACGCATTTATACGTCCTTCGCCTTCCGCAGGTTCATTGGGGGGAGTTGCTCGGAAAACCCGTGAAATAATAGTTTTATGTGAGGCGGCGGGTTTTAACGTTGTATTTGTTGAAACTGTGGGTGTTGGGCAAAGTGAAGTGGCTGTTGCGTCAATGGTAGATTTTTTCCTTTTATTGCAATTAGCCAATGCGGGCGATGAATTGCAGGGGATAAAACGCGGCATAATGGAGATGGCAGATGCCATTTCTATCAACAAAGCTGACGGAGACAACAAACAACCTTCCGAATTGGCGGCAACACAATATAGAAATGCACTTGCACTCTTTCCTCCTTCGGAATCAGGTTGGCAGCCTGTGGTTTTCACTTCTTCTGCTTATACGCTTGAAGGCATTGATACGATTTGGAATATTATTCAGGAGTACGTAACGAAAACAAAGGCAAACGGTTATTTTTACAACAAACGTAATGCTCAAAATTTGCGGATTCTTTCCGAAACAATCAACTATCACCTTACCGAGCGTTTTTATAACGATGAGAAAATCAAGGCTTTGCTGGAAAATACTAAGGAATTGGTTCTGGCAAATAAAATAAGTGCTTACGTTGCTGCTCAAAACCTTATAGAAGAATATCTGGGTTCAAAATAAAGTTAATTACACCCTCATTTCAATTTTTTTTGTAATATTTAAGACAGTTTAGTGTATTTTTTATACCAAAAAAAACTTCCTGTGAATTTCGAAGGATTCCCCGCGAATTTCACAGGACATCCTTCGAGACATGCGGGGAATCCTTCGAAATCCGCAGGACATCCTTTGAGACATGCAGGGAATCCTTCGAGACATGCAGGACATCCTTCGAAACATGCGGGGAATCCTTCGAAATTCGCGGGACATCCTTAGAAATCCGCAGGGAATCCTTCGAAAGCAAAAGGAAGTCATTTTTGAGATGAAATAAGCATTTGTTGATAAGGCGGATGTACTCACATATCTCTGATTTATAACAAATTATAAAAGGGTAGGGGATAATGATTTTAAGTATATGGATAATGATATGCGGCTGATATATAATGGTTTTAAAGACTTATCCAGCGGATAGATTTATCTTTTTTGAACCATGTCATTTGACGTTTTGCATATTGGCGAGTGTTCGTTTTAATGTTTTCAATGGCTTTTTCCAACGAAACAGTATTCTCAAAATAATCAAAAAGTTCTTTATAACCAACAGTATTTAAGGCTTGTAAGTGTTTCAGCGGATAAAACTCCCGTGCCTCTTCAATCAATCCTTCTTCAATCATATTATCCACTCGCTGATTGATGCGTTGAATCAATTCCTCACGGGAACGCATTATGCCGAGTTTATGTATCTTAAAGGAATGTTCCACCTTTTTTCCCTGACGAAAATATGAATATGGTTTGCCGCTTGAACGGCATACTTCCAAAGCCCGTATCAAACGTATATAGTTCTGTTTATCAACAATATCAAAATATGCAGGGTCTTTTTCTCTCAATTCTTCCTGCAAAGGTTTTATGCCTTCTTTTGCAAAGAGTTCATTTAACTCTTTACGTATCTGAGGATCTGCGTCCGGAATACTGTCAATTCCGTCACATAAAGCCCTGATATACATACCTGAACCTCCTGTTAAAATAACTGTGTCATGAGTTTTGAAAAGCGTTTCTATTATTTGCAGAGCTTCTGTTGCATATGTGGCAGCGTTGTAGGAATCAAAAATAGATATGTTTCCGACAAAATGATGTCTGACCTCAGCCTGTTCCTCAACGGTAGGAGAGGCGACCCCTATTTTCAATTCTCTGTAAAATTGACGACTGTCGGCAGAAACGATTTCCGTACTGAAATGTTTTGCCAGTTCAATAGCCTTTTTTGTTTTTCCAACAGCAGTAGAGCCTGCTAAAACTATCAATCTTTTTTCCATTGCTCCCTTTTATTAACGGGCAAAAATAAGATTTTTCTTTTTATTTGAAACATAAATAAATAAAAGATATATTTTTGCCGCTGTAACATAATCATAAATTTTGATTCGGTATGGAAAAACAACTTACCATAGCCCTTGTGGCTCACGATAGACGGAAAGCAGATATGGTTGATTGGGCGATAGAACATCATCAAGCCCTTGTCCCTCATAAACTTGTTTGCACGGGAACAACCGGAAATTTGATACGGCAAGCCTTTGATGAGAGAAAAATAGATGCAAAGATAATTTGTATGCATTCGGGTCCTTTGGGGGGTGATGCTGAGATTGCCGCAATGGTTGTGAGAAAGGAAATAAGTCTCGCCATTTTCCTGATAGATGATTTAAATCCTCAACCTCATGAGGCGGATATTCAAATGCTTCTCAGACAGTGTCGCATTCATAATGTGCCGATAGCCTGCAATCAGTACAGTGCCGACCTTATGATTACAAGTAATTTGTGGGACAACAATAATTATATCGCAAAGATACCTCAATACAAAGATTTCAAACGTGAATAAATATTTGTGGTTTTGGGATATGATTTTTCCGACAGTGATTATTTAAATAAAGACAGTGCATTTATTATTTTTGCACATTAAAACAGTAAACCTGATGATAGAAACAAATATACGCCGCCTTTTTCAGCAATATTTCGGAGAAAATATATTGGAGATTATACCGCTTTCGGCTCATGGTTCAGCTCGGAAATATTATCGGCTTTTGGGTAAATCCTGCAAATGTCTTGCTACTTACAATGACAACAGAAAAGAAAACGAAGCATTTTTAAGTTATGAAAAGCAGTTATTAAACCATAAAATAAACGTTCCACGGATTTATATTTCCGATTTGGATAATAATATTTATTTACAACAGGATTTGGGCGACATAACACTTTATGATTTAACCGCTAAAAATAATTACAATTCGTTTCCATTTGATTTTTATCGCAAAGTTATTACCTGTTTGCCTGATATACAGATGACGGGAAAGGATTTTGATTACACTTTTGCTTATCCCCGTAAGGCTTTTGACAGACAATCCATAGATTGGGATTTGCAATATTTCAAATATTATTTCTTAAAGATGACCCATATCTCTTTTAATGAGCAAGAACTCGAAAAAGACTTTAATTTATTAGCCGATTATTTGCTCACGGCGAAAAGAGATTTTTTTATGTACAGAGATTTTCAGTCAAGAAATATAATGATTTATAACGATGAACCTTATTTTATAGATTTTCAGGGAGGACGGCAAGGTGCATTGCAATACGATATAGCCTCTCTTTTATTTGATGCCAAAGCTAATATTTCATCTGATGTTAGAGAGGAATTGCTGGAGTATTATATTGCCGAATTGACCAAACATATTGATGTAGATAAAATTCAATTCGGAAAACTTTTTTATGCTTTTGTTTATGTGAGGATAATGCAGGCAATGGGTTCTTATGGTTACAGAGGGTATTTTGAACGCAAGTCTCATTTTCTTGCTTCTATTCCTTATGCTGTGAGAAATCTTAAATGGTTGGAGGAAAATGTTTCTTTACCTGTTGATTTAACGGAATTAAAAAGAGTGTTTGAGAAAGTAATTGAGTGGGAAGCAACCAATGCGAGAGAGAATAATAATTTACATACTGTAAATAATGCTAAAGATTCTTCCAAACTAACCCTAACAATAAAAAGTTTTTCCTATAAGAAAGGTTATCCGAAAGATGAAAGCAATGGCGGTGGTTTTGTTTTTGATTGCCGAGCCTTACATAATCCCGGTCGTTATGACGAGTATAAACATTTAACAGGAAAGGATAAAGAAGTGATAGACTTTTTAGAAAAAGAGGATGGAGTGAAATGTTTTTATGATAATGTTTTTTCTATCGTTAAGCAAAGTTGTTATGAATACATAAGAAGGCAATTCACTAATCTTTCTGTAAATTTTGGTTGTACGGGAGGGCAGCATCGTTCTGTTTATATGGCTGAACGTTTAGCAAAAGATATAGTAAAACTCTATGATTTAAATGTTGTTTTGCAACATTTAGAAGAAAAATAAGAAAAAAAATTGGGGAAATGTTTCGTTTTTCAATTAAAAGATATAAATTTGCACTTCAAAAAATTAAGAAAAAAATAATTAGTAAATAATAAAACAGATTGAGAATATGAAAATTAAAACAATCATCGCAATAGCATTAGTTATTGTAATTTTAGGTTTAGGCTACATTTTGATAAGAGGTATTATGCGTCCTGTTAACTTTGAAAGAGATTATAACAATCGCTCTGCCCAAGTGGTTAATAAATTGAAGGATATACGTTCAATACAGGAAGCGTTTCGCAGTAAATACGGTCGTTATTGTGGTGATATTGACTCTTTAATTGTCTTTGCACAAACAGATAAAGTTCCTTTTATTCAACGTACAGGTACAATTCCTGACGGTAAAACAGAAGCTCAGGCTTTGAAAGATGGTGATTTGAAAAAGGATACGTCTTATGTCAGTGTTGTAGAAAAACTTTATTCATCTGTATTATATCAGGAAAAGAAAGGTACGGTTGATTCTTTAGGTTTATTTACACCTAAGGATAAAATAAAGGATTTGAAATATATTCCGTTCTCTGATAATCAAGAATTATTTCAGTTAAAAGCAAAAATGTTGGATAGAAGTGGAGTTCTTGTTCCTGTTTTTGAAGTGCTTGCTCCAATAGCAACATATACAAAAGGAATGGATGATCAGGATATAGTAAATAAAACTGCAGATCTTGAATCAAAAAGTCGCTATGCTGGTTGGAAAGTAGGAGATTTAACACAACCAATCATTGACGGAAATTTTGAATAAATACTGATGGATTTTAAACTGATTCAATATATCAACACAGAAGATTGTAAGGGCGAAAAATCTTTCGCCCTTAATTATAATGAAATGAAGCTAAATGAAATGAAGTTATCCGTTTGCTTAAAAACAAATGGATTTTCTTTTACTTTTATTGACAGTTCATTTCATTTAAGAGCAGTTGGGGAATTTGCAGTAGATTTGTCGCAAGGTATTTCCACTGTAATGACAAGTATTAAAGAATGTTTTGCAAGTATTGATATAAAGAATTTGAAATTCACAAAAACCAACATCATTAACCTTACAAACAAACAGGTTTGGATACCGTACAAACTCTACGATTCACAACACGATAAGACATATATAAAAACAATGTGTGACGTACAGTCAAGCGAAACAATACTTGCAAAAATAGTTGAAGCTATAGATGCTGTAAGTATTTTTGCTCTTCCATTAAATCATTATAGCGGAGCAAAAATAGCGATACCAACTGCTAAATTTCTTTCACAACATGAAGTTTTAGCTCGTTACCTTTTTGATGTTGCATCTTTTTCAAGTAATACATTTTTACTTTACAAACGAGATAATATTTTTGATATGTTATTTTTTAAGGGAAATACATTTACATTTTGTAATTCATTTATTTGTGAAAATGCTACAGATATGATTTATTATATACTTTATGCTTTAAGTCGTTTGCATATAGATGTTGAAGATGTGAATTTCTTAATAACAGGCGATAGTTATTCAAAAGAAGAATTTAATACTCTTCGTAATTATCTTTTTGATGTTTCTTTTGCCAATCCTTTAGAAAATGTAAAAGCAGGATTTGAGTTTGACGGCGTGGATTTACAAAAATATTTTCTTTGTCTTGTATGAGAATAATAGCTGGAAAATTTAGAGGTAAAAAATTATTACCACCGCAAAACTTACCCATAAGACCAACAACAGATCTTGCAAAAGAAAGTCTTTTTAATATACTTCGTACTCGTATAGATTTGGAAAATGCAGAAATATTAGATTTATTTTGTGGTACCGGTGGTATAGGTTTGGAATTTATTTCACGAGGTGCAAAGCGAGTGTTGAGTGTTGATTCTAATCCAAAGTGTATAGATTTTATAAGAAAAACAGCTACACAACTGAATATAAATAATCTATTTGTCTTGCGTAGTGATGCTTTTTTCTTTCTTGGTAGCAGTCAGCAATCGTTTGATATTGTGTTTGCCGACCCTCCTTACGATTTAAAACAATTTGATATTATACCTGATTTGGTTCTCAAATCTTTTGTTAAAGAAGACGGTTTGTTCATCTTTGAACATTCAAAAGAGCATAATTTTCAATCTAATCCATGTTTTATTGAACAAAGAACCTATGGTAAAGTAAATTTTTCTTTCTTTATAAAAAATAAACAGTTGTAAATTACCTACATAGTAATGGAAAGATTTTCTTTTAAACCGAAAGCCTTATTATTTAGTTACAGAATCTCGTTGAGATATTATTTTGATTTCAATTTTCCGTTCAGCCATTGCTTCAAGTGTATAAATAGATTGACGTTTTTCTTCTAATGACTGTGGATTTGAAGATGTTGATTCGGATTTTCCAACAGGTAAATGAATAATATTTAATCTTGGTTTGTTATCTGCTGCTTTTTCTTCAAGATATGGAGCAAGTAATCCATCATTCCATTTTTTGATATAGTTTTCAATAGTATTTATCCTCCGTTCAGATAAATTAAAGTTGTAATTTTCGTTATACAATGCCGAAGAATAACCTCTTATTTGTATATCTAATGAATATCCATTCTGCATTTGTTCCAATAAATATTGCATCATAGCATTCAGTTTATCCATACCATAATCTATATGTTCTTCAAAGAACTTCAACATTTTTTCTTCGTTTTCTTTATCATTTTTTTCAGCATAATAAACTATGTAAATATTTTTCATAGCCGAATATTTTATCCAACATTCTTTATAATCAAAATTTGTTGATTTGGCATTTACGGACATACTTGGTTGATCGTTATGATAATAAAGAGCAAGCGGTAAATCAAATGCGGGATTGAAATTTTGTTGCAATGTTTTTGCATAGCTGTTTAATGAAACAGTATCTATCTTTTCTTCTTTTTGAATAACTTCCCAAGCATATATTTGATTACAGCATGACTTAAGAGAATTACTGGCAGAATCTATCCTGTTAGAAGTTACATAACCAAAAGTATTTTCTTTTATGATAACAGGGTATAAGTCATTAGCTCCGCTGTTTATGGGTTTTAACATATTTACAGGTTTCTCCCACGAAATACCCATACCTTTAGAATAGAAAATATCAAAGCCTCCGAAACTAAAACGTGTATCTGACGCAAAATATAGAGTTTGTGAGGCTACAGAATAGAAAGGAGTTACTTCATTATATTCAGTATTTATCACATTGCCCAGATTAAAAGGTAAAGCAGAAGGAATTGATAAGTTAATACCCCATATATCCATTTGTCCATATCCACCTTTTCTATCGGATGCAAAAAACATTATCTTCTGTCCTGTAATCCACGCAATGAAAGGATGATTGTAAGAACCCTTTTCTTCATTACAAAAATCTAAAACTTTGGGTTTACTCCATGTACCATTAAAATTACGTTGTGAAAAATAGATTTTACATCCTTCATTTGTTGTTTTGTTATCACATCGTACAAAGTAAGCAATGTTTTCTACTGTATCAAAAAACATATTTGATGTTTCAAATCCGTCTTCATTGATTTTTCCCCAATTTAGATGAGAAGATGGTGTATAAAAGTTTTCATCAACGAAAGATATATCAACAAAAGTATTTAAATCTTCAAAATATGTTGTTTGTTTTTCAGGTAAAAAATTATTAAGATTAGTAACTTGTTTTCCTACTACCTTATTAAAAATAAACATTGAATCTATTAGTTGTCCGCCACTTTGACTAACGGAATTGTTTATATTCTGTCCTAAATTCCAAATTCTTATATTTTCATTATATTGATTGTTTTCTTTTATCCATGCTATTTCTAATAATAAAGCTTTTAATTTTTTTCTTAACTGAATATCTGCACAGGTTAATAATGAGGTGTTAATATAATTGGTAGCTTCTTCAAAATGTTCATTATGTATAGCACATTGAGCCAGACAGAAGTAAAAATCAGGGAATAATGTATCTATTTGAGATGAGTCTTTTTCAGATAATAATTTTTTAAATTCTTTTTCTGCCTCAACATAATTAAGTAACAACAGATTAACTTTAGCTGTTTTATACACAATACTTGAATTAAATTTAACAAATTTTTGTGCCATATTATAAAGGTTTAATGCTTCCCAATAAGAATTAGCTTCCATTGCTTTATCTGCTTGTTTTTCATATTTCAAAGCATATTCCATTTGAGCAGAAACAACATTTCCACACAATAATATCAATACAAGTATTATTATATTATGCCGTATTTTCATTTATTTTGTTTTTTAGAAATGGCAAAAATAAAAAAAACACCATAATAATGATAAAAAGTAATCTAAATATTTGTTAAATACTAAAATAACAAGCATCACCAAAGGACAAAAAACGAAAGTTATTATTCAAAGCATATTGATACACTTTTCGCCAATCTTCACCAATAAAAGCTGAAACCAAAAGAAGTAATGTACTTTTTGGTTGGTGAAAGTTTGTAATCATTGAATTTATTACACGATATTTGTATGGCGGAGCAATTATAATTTGTGTTTTGCCATAAATAGTTTCTGCTTTGCAATTTTGCATCATTGATAAAATAGCTTTAAATGCTTCTTTAGTTGTTATATTACAGTTTTTTTCATAAGGCAACCATTGCTTTATGTCCATCTTTAAGGGTTTGTTATTTTCAACTTGAGGTTTATAATTATTTATTACGTCTATCCCATACCAATATAAACTTTCTAATGTGCGAACACTTGTTGTTCCAACCGCTGTTATCCCTTTATCAAAATGATTTATAAGATTTTCTATCATACTTTTAGTTATTACGACTTTCTCTGTGTGCATTATGTGTTGAGAAATATCATTTGCAGTTACAGGTTTGAAAGTTCCTGCTCCAACATGCAATGTTAGAAACTCACAATATATTTCTTTATTTTTCAAATCATCAAAAGTTTTATCAGTAAAATGAAGACCAGCAGTTGGAGCAGCAACAGAACCTTCATTAGTTGCAAAGATTGTTTGATAATCTTCTTCGTCTTTTCTACGTAATTCTCTTTTAATATATGGAGGCAAAGGAATAAGTCCAGCTACTTCTAATACTTGCGAAAAGGTAAAATCATTGTTCCAATCAAATTCTACAATAAAAGCATTGCCGGTTTCACTTATTTTTTTTGCACTTAAAGAAAAATCTTTAAGTTTTTTTGTTAATATACCGGACTTCCATCGCTTGTTATTGCCTATAAAACATTTCCAAACAGTTTGTTTTTTTTGAGAAAAAGCCTGTTGAATTTCACAAGGTTCTATTGGTTCAAGGCAGAAAATTTCTATAATTGCACCGCTTTCTTTTTCAAAAAACAATCTTGCATTCACTACCTTTGTATCATTGAATACAAGCAAACTGCCTTTATCTAATAAACTTGGTAAATTTGAAAAAAGTGTTTGGTTTATTTTCCCTTCTTTTTTGTGATAAATAAGTAGCTTAGCTTTATCTCGTTCTTCTAATGGATATTTAGCAATATAATTATCAGTCAGGTTATAATCATAATCTGCAATATTTATATGAAAGGGTATATTTTCCATATCCCTATAAGTTTCATTCATTTTCTATTTTGCTTCCTGTACTTTGAAGTCGTAACTTTCCATTATTGGATTGTGTAAAAGTTTTTGACAAGCAGTATCTACCAAAATTTCGGCTTCCTGTTTTGATAGTGCTTCAACTTCAAGAGTTATGTGTTTACCAATTCTTACATTGGTAATTGTATCAAGATTAATGTTTTTCATACTTGAAGTTACTGCTTTTCCCTGAGGGTCTAATAATGCTTTTAATGGCATTACGTTAATTTCTGCTGTGTATTTCATTTTTTGTTATGTTTGATATTAATGATATTATTATATATAATATAGCAATAAAAGGTATTGCGTAAAGATTTATCACAAAAAGTAATATTATTGACAATGCTAAAAAGATAAATTTCCATTGATTATCTTTCCATTTTAGAGTTTTGAATTTAAGAGCAATCATTGGTATTTCAATTATTAAAAGCACTGACATTACAATAGAAGCAATGATAACAAAGTAAGAACTTGTAAGAAAATTTACTAAAATGCTATAAAAATCTTCATTATACCAACCCCAAAGATGTTGTTTGTTATTGGACAGGTGACTTATTATAGGAATTGAAAGCCACAATAAAGCGTTTAAAGGAGTAGGAATGCCAAGAAAAGATGTTGTTTGTCTTGAATCTATATTAAATTTTGCTAAACGATATGCAGACATTAACGACATTAAAAGAGGGATTAAAGCATAAATACCTAAACTATTTTTTAAAAGAGAAAACGCTATGAGAGATGGTGCAACGCCAAAGGTTACAACATCTGCTAAAGAATCTAATTCTTTACCAATTTTGCTTTCAACTTTTAACCATCTTGCGACCAATCCGTCAAAAAAATCAAAAAATGCTCCTGCAAGGATAAAATACGAAGCGATTGTAATGTTATTGAAGATAAAAACAATAGCAAGTACTCCGCATAAAAGATTACATAATGTTATTATATTTGGAATTAGTCTTTTTATCATTGAAAATTCATTTATATTATGATTGCAAAAATAAAAAAATAATAAATAATGCTTCTTAAAATGAATAAATTCCTTTATTTTTAATTTTTATTATTGGAGTAGCTATTATAATTGAAAAGATTTGTAAATTCTCTAAAAAAACTTGATGTTTCATTGTTAAAATCAAATTTTTAAGAGATAAAATCAAGATTTTTCGTGCGGCAATAAATATTGTATTGCTATAAAATATAATAAGTTATACTAAAAAGTATTTTTTTAGAAATAAAAATTTTCAACTCATTTGCAATAATGATTTTGAAACATTTAAGTTTTCTTTGCATACTTTCTGAAATCTCATCTTATTTTGAAATGATGATAACAACTGTTGTATTATTATGAGATAAAAAGTTTTTTAGTACTTTTGCCCATATTTTACATTTATTTATTTGGTAAAAATTAGTTATGGAAATAGAATATACCACTCACGCACAAAATGTTATGAATAACGCTCGCGATGAAGCAATAAGGCTGAATAATGCTTCTGTTGGCGTTGAACATTTATTTTTATCTATGCTTAGAGAAAAAGACTGTAAAGCTGTTGAAATACTGAAACGTTTTAATGTGGATATGGTTTTTATAAAACAAAAAATAGAGGCTTACTGTACAAGCATTACTTCTGATGTTGGAATAATAAACGAAAATCCGGAAAATCAAACTCTTTTACAGGATGTACTTGTTTATGCACGTTTTGAACATTTTCAATTAAACAGCCATGAAATAGGAACAGAACATCTGTTATTAAGTATTCTTTCTGTTGCAAAAACATGTATAGTTACTTCAATGCTTAATGATTATGGACTTACTTACGAAAAACTGAAAAACATAATTCAAAATTCTCAAACTTCAAATACGGAAACAGGTAAGCCTTTGTCTAAAGTTGAGGGAATGATTTTAGGGATTTTTACGGAAACCACAGAGGCAATCAAAAATTTGAATATTGATGATTTTAAGATGAAACCTTTGAAAAAAGTAAACAATAATATTAAAACTGCTAATGAAACGCCATTTTTAGATACGTTTGCTAAAAATCTTTCAAAAGCAGCTGCTGATGGTTTGATTGATCCTGTTGTTGGAAGGGAAAGAGAAATAGAAAGGATAGCTCAGATATTAAGCAGACGCAAAAAGAATAATCCTGTTTTGATTGGAGAACCGGGAGTTGGTAAATCAGCAATAGCAGAAGGTTTGGCGTTAAGAATAAATTCCAAAGATATTCCAAATACTCTTTTAGATAAAAAAATATATATTTTAGACCTTGCTTCTCTTGTTGCAGGAACTAAATATAGAGGTGAGTTTGAGGAAAGATTAAAGAGACTTATTGCAGAATTAAAGAATAACCATAATATTATTATTTTTATTGATGAGATTCATACTATTGTCGGAGCAGGAAATGCAGAAGGGAGTCTTGATGCTTCAAACATTATTAAGCCGGCATTAGCAAGAGGTGAAATACAATGTATAGGGGCTACGACTTTAAATGAATATAGAAAACATATAGAAAGTGATGGTGCATTAGAAAGACGTTTTCAAAAAGTGCATATAGAAGCTACTTCAGAAGAAGAAACTTTGTATATCTTGCATAATATAAAGAATAAATATGAAGAATATCATAAGGTTTGTTATTCAGATAAGGCGATAGAAGCTTGTGTTCGTCTTACATCTCGTTATATTACAGATAGATTATTACCTGATAAGGCAATAGATGCAATGGATGAAGCAGGCGCAATGGTGCATGTAAAAGATAGCCGAGTAAATCCAAGATTAAAGGAATTGGAATTGCAAATCAATAAAATTGCTGATGCTATCAATAATATGAATAAATTGAATCGTTATGCGGAAGCGGAAAATTTGCGTATTGAAAGAAATAAACTAATTAGTGATTTGACAAAGGAAGGGATTCTATGGGAGGAAGAATTAAGAGAAAATCCTATTATCGTAACTGAAGAAGATATAGCTGTTGTTGTTTCTTCTGTAAGTGGAGTTAGCATAAAAAAGATGTCAGATAATGAAACTACTCGTCTTATCAAAATGGAGGCAAATTTAAAGCATAAAGTAATAGGACAGGATGAGGCAATAGAGAAAGTTTCCCGTACAATTCGCAGAGCAAAAGCAGGATTGAAAGATCCTAATCGTCCTATTGGTTCATTTATTTTTGTTGGTTCTACTGGTGTTGGAAAAACACTTTTGGCTAAAACATTGGCTAAATATCTTTTTGATAGCGAAAACAACTTTATTCGTTTAGATATGAGTGAATATATGGAAAAGTATAGTATTTCGCGTTTAATAGGTTCGCCTCCAGGTTATGTGGGTTATGAAGAGGCCGGACAATTAACAGAAAAGGTAAGAAATTATCCTTATTCAATAGTTCTGTTTGATGAAATTGAAAAGGCTCATTCAGATATTTATAATATATTGCTTCAAATTTTAGATGATGGACATTTAACAGATAGCTTGGGAAGAAAAATAGATTTCAAAAACACTATTATTATAATGACTTCAAATGTTGGAAGCAGGAAGTTAAAAGATTTTGGAAATGCAGTAGGTTTTTCTTCTGCAACGAGCGAAGAAAGTAAGGCTTTATTAGAAAAAAGCATCATAGATAAGGATTTAAAAAGAACATTTTCTCCAGAATTTCTTAACCGTATAGATGATGTAATCTTTTTTAATAATCTTACAGAGAAAGATATTTTAAAGATAATAGATATAGAATTCCAAATTCTAAAAGAGAAAATAGCAGCAGTAGGTTATACTCTTGAAATTAATGAAAAACTACCACGTTTTATTCTTAATAAAGGTTGTGATCTGCAATATGGAGCAAGACCGTTGAAAAGAACAATAGAAAGAGAAGTTGAAGACGCTTTGTCTGAAGCAATACTTGCCAATCGCAGTAAAAGAAAGCGGCATATAAAACTAAATACCGATAAGGACAAACTGAAACTTGAAATAGTAATAGAATAATAAAGTGGAAAAAATCAAAAACTTCCTTATTGAATTTGGTAAATATATTTTGCTTATGCGAGAGGCTTTCCGTAAACCGCAAAATTGGGATATCTTTCGTCGTAAGATTGTTTTTGAAATGAAGGCTTTAGGATTGGATTCCATTGTTATTGTTTTAGCAATATCTATTTTTATTGGTTCTGCTGTTGTTATGCAAATGCTGTATAATCTTGATAACCCTATTTATCCGGACTGGGTATTTGGTTTTGCTTCACGAAAAACTATAATACTTGAATTTTCTCCTACGGTTATAAGTCTTATCCTTGCAGGAAAATGTGCTTCACGTATTGCATCGGAATTAGGTACTCAGAGAATCACAGAGCAAATTGACGCTTTGGAGATAATGGGTGTGAATACAGCTTCTTATCTTATTATGCCTAAGATTATTGCTTGTCTTTTCTTTTTTCCTGTTTTAATTATATTAAGTATTGTTACTGCATTGATAGGAGGTGCTTTTGGTGCGATGATGGTTGGAACTCTTTCTCTATTTGATTATGTTGAAGGATTAAGACTTGAATTTAATGTTGCAGATGTTGTTTATGCTTTGATAAAAACTGCTGTTAATGCGTGGATTATTTCGTCAGTTGCATCTTTTAGAGGTTATACAATGAAAGGGGGCTCTGTTGAAGTCGGTCATCAGAGTACTAATGCTGTAGTACAAAGCAGTATTGTGATAATGATTTTCAATATGATTATTACTAAATTATTTGTTTAAGAAAATATAATACTTATTTAACTATTTTTTATTAGCGTTTTAATTTGAAAAAATGCTAATATATTTTTAAAATACTTGCTAAATAATACTAAAAACAATACAATGAATGGTAAAAATATACCTAAATAAATAATGACTCTATTTTTTTAATGACATGGTTAAAAAATTATGAGGTTTTACTAAAAGAATGTAAAATTATTAATGTTTGATAGAGGGTTTTTATGTTTAAAAAGTAGAATATTCAAAGTAGAATATAAGTAGTTAAAAATAAAAAAAAATGAAAAAAAAACGAAAAAATTTGCATATTTAAAAATTAGTATTTACTTTTGCTTGCTCAAAACAATAACTTTATGAACACTCAAACAACATTTATGGGCTTACAAATTCAAAGTCCGATTGTAATAGGAAGTTGCGGCTTTACTAAGGAAACAGCTAAATTGAAAGAAATAGAACAAGCTGGTGCAGGTGCTATTATTCTTAAATCTATTTTTGAGGAACAAATTCTCAATGAAACGAGTAATAACTTAAGAAATCAAAATTATTTTGCTTCTCCCGAAGCTTATGATTATGTTTCAAATTACTCTAAATCAAATGCAGTAGATAAATATATTAATTTAATAAAAGATGCAAAACAAATTGTCAATATTCCAATTATTGCAAGTATAAATTGTATTTCTAATGATGAATGGTTGAATTTTGCTTCTAAAATAGAGACAGCCGGTGCAGATGGAATAGAATTAAATATGTTTGTTTTGCCATCAGATGTTAATCTGAATGCAGAAGACATTGAACGTTTTTATGAAGATACTATCGCAATAATAAGAAGAGCAGTAAATATTCCTATTTCTATTAAATTAAGTTATTATTTTACTTCTCTTGCTCGTTTTGTACAAAAAATTTCCTTAATGGGCATTGCTAATATAAATATTTTTAATAGATTTTTGAAAACAGATATAGATATTGACAACATAATAACAAAACCTGCTAATATTTTGACTTCACAGGACGAAATTTACGATACTATTCGCTGGACATCAATACTTTCTAATGTTGTAAAATGTTCACTGACTGCAGGTGGAGGTGTGCATAAAGAAGAAGATTGCATAAAACTTCTATTGGCAGGAGCTAATACTGTGCAAATCGTATCTGCTCTTTATGAACAGGGTTTGGATTTTATTACTAAATGTAATGAAAAATTTTTGCAATGGGGAGAGAAGAATAATTTTAAGAGTATAAACGATTTTAGAGGTAAGTTGGCTATCAAAACAAATCATCCTTCAGACTTTTTAAGAGTACAGTTTATGAAATATTTTGCGGAAATAAAATAACAAAAAAGAATAAATATAATTACTAACAAATTTAACATCTTTAAGATTATGGAAGAACAAGAAAAACAAATTAGTTTCTTCAGATTTGAAGACCTTAGAGTCTATCACAAAGCATTGGATTATTTTCAATGGATGAAATTACAAGTAAAGAATTTTGACGATTATGACAGAAAGATTATCGGCAAACCTTTATTGAAAGCATCTGCAAGCATTGCATTAAACATTGCAGAAGGTTCAGCAAGACACAAATCTCAGTTTGTTATCTTTTTGAAAGATGCTAAGACAGCTTTGAGAGAGTGTGTTGTACGTACAAAAATGGCACAAAAAGAAGGATTATTGAATGATGAACAGATGGCTTTTTCCAATGAACAGTTGGAAGAAATGACTAAAATGCTTGGTGCAATGGTTATTTCTTTGACAAGACCTGCAACGAGAGATAGAGGTAATCACTCTGAATATCGCAGCGGTAATTCTGATTATAATCAGGATAATACTGATTATAATCAAGAAACAAGCTATTCTTCTGAAATGGAATCGAGTTTTGAGTATTAAAATTTGATTTAAACGCAATTTTATGATTGTGTTTTAGTATTACTGCTGCTACATATTAATGTGGCAGCAGGTAATTTTGTTTTTAGAATGAAATTATTATCTTTGCAGACATATTTTAAGACGATTTTAGTAATAATAAATGTATCTGTAATCGTTATTAAAATAGACTAAATTATAGAGTAATGTAAATATTAAACATAAAAAATATGAAATTAAAGAATGTTTTTGTCTTTTTAATTGCAGTTTTGATTAGTATAAGTGCTTTCTCGCAAAAAAGAAGCCTTACAGAACAAGCTGATGACGCTTTTATTTCACAGCAATATATCAATGCAGTAGAACTTTACAAAAAGGCTTATTCAAAAGTTAAAGCTAATAGACAGGAAAAGGATAGGATATTATGGCAAACTGCAGAGTGTTATCGTTTGATAGACGATAAAAGAGAGGCTATAAAAACATACAAGCGTTTAGTTACCGCAGGTTATTATTCTGTTCAACCAAAAGTTTTCTTACATCTCGCCGATTTGCAACGTTTTGAAGCCGATTGGGATAATGCAGAATATAATTATAAGGAATATCTTAAACTTGTTCCAAATGATAATCTTGCACAGAGACGGTTAAAATCAATACCTATGGCGAAACAATGGACTAATAATCCAACATTTCATCAGATTAAGAATGAGAAAAACATTAATAGTGAATGGAATGATTGGTCGCCTCATTTTGCAAGTAATACAAATAAAAATACAATTACTTTTACTTCTTCTCGTCCTTCTGAGAATGCCTCTGATAGAGATGCTTGGACAGGACAATATTTTTCAGATATTTATCAAACGTCTAAACAAAAAGATGGTTCTCTTGGAGAGGTTTCATTGTATGGAGAAACCGATGTTAACACACCTGTAAATGAGGGGGAATTAGTTTGCATATCAAATGGTAAGACTCAAAATATTTATTTCTCTCGCTGTAATGTTAAAAATAGAACGTCACAGAATTGTGCTATTTATATGACACCTATAAAACCTAATTCAAAAAAGAATAATAAATCACAAACAAACACTTCTAATAACAAAAACAATAATATCTCAAAAGATACAAAACAACCAACCGCAACATCTAAACAGGAAACGACTTCAGCATTTATGAAAGTAGATTTGGGTGATACTACATATAATTATCTGCATCCTGCGGTTACTTCTGACGAATTAACACTTTATTTTTCATCAAATCGTCCCGGTGGAGAAGGAGATTATGATATTTGGAAAGCGACAAGAAACTCGGTTGAAGAACCTTTTTCTAATGTTATCAATCTTGGAAAGACAATAAACACTGAAGGCAAGGAACAATTCCCTATTTTAAGAACAGATACTCGTATATATTTTTCTTCAGATGGACATCCCGGAATGGGAGGTTTTGATTTATTTTATTCAGACTTTGTTAATGGAGAATGGACCGAACCTGTTAATTTGCAATATCCTATAAATAGTCCATCAGATGAAATAAATATTATTTTTAATGAAGAAGAAAGTGCATCAACGGCTTCTTTGGAATCAGGTTATTTTTCGTCAAATCGTGCAGGTGGTGCAGGTGGGGATGATATTTATTCCTTCTATCGTTCTCCAATGCTCTTTACTTTGAAGGGAAAAGTAAGAGATGATAAATCAATGCAGCCTGTTGAAAGTGCGAAAGTTAAACTTATAGGTGACGATAAAACATCTATAGAAACCCGCACCAATAGAAAAGGTGAATATGAGTTTAATGCAGAACAAGTAAAATATAATGTTAATTACAGAATACAAATTTCACAAATAGATTATTTTAACAATGAAGGAACAGAAAGTACGATTGGTTTAACAACAAGTAAGGATTTGGTACATGATTTTCAACTTACGCCAATACCAAAAGAACCTGTTGTGTTACCGGAAATACGTTATGATCTTGCACGCTGGGAATTAAAAGACCAATATCAAGATTCGCTTTCGGATTTGTTAGTTATTCTTGTCAATAATCCATCTTATGTAATAGAACTTGCTGCTCATACAGACAGCAGACCTTTTCCCGGAGTAACTAATGATACTCTTTCTCAACGCAGAGCAGAATCTGTTGTTGATTTTCTGCATAAACGTGGAATAGATTATGAACGTCTTGTCGCAAAAGGCTATGGGGATAGAATACCTCGTACATTAAAAAATGCTACAACAGCAGAATATAACAAAAAAGTTTTTTCTTTTCCAAAAGGTATTACCTTAACAGATGAGTATATCAATGGATTGTCCAGTAAAGATGAAAAAGAAGCAGCACATCAGTTGAATCGTCGTACGGAATTTAGAGTTTTACGTTCTGATTATGTTTCTCGTGAAGTAAGAGATTCAATAGAAGATGCTAAATTGAAAGGTGAAATAGTAAATATGGTTAATCAAACAAATTCTCAAATGGATACAATTCCTATTGTATATACAGACAACCATATTAAGCTTACAATGATAAACGGCAAACTTTCGCAACTTTACCTTATATTAAATGGAACAGCAATACCTGCAATTTATGATGAAAGATATAAGGATTTTGCTGTTTTGGATTGGGATGTTGCTATGGATTTACTTTTACAGGGAAGAATAGAAAAAAATGATTTTCGCGATAAGGAAAAATCTTTTGATGCCGAAGGACAAATACTGGATAATTCTGTTTTAACCTTTAAGAGTGCGTATCTTGGCAAATATTGGGTAGATAAATTTGAAGTTTTAGTACGCAAAGGTATGCAACAAAAAATGATAATCAATAAGAATGGTTTGTCGGAATTTGGACATTTTACATTTGATAAGCGTAAAGGCGAGATAATTTTTGACAAATAAAACTTTAAAATAAAATCCGGGATTTGAAAATCCTTAAAATGTATAAAAAAAACGCTGTTTTCATACATGAAAGCAGCGTTTTTTTAGTATTTTTTTCTCAAAAATATTTTACTTTAACTTTTTTTCTATTTGTTTTGATAAATCCTTACGTAATCCACTTTGAACTCTACAGGCAGACAACTTTGGTCTAATCGTCCGCCAATAGTACTTCCGTTTGCTGTTCCCAAAGCAAGATTTAACAGAATGGAGAAAGGCTGATGATAAGGGTTAGGAGTAAGGTTGGTAATATCAACAACGTGAGTTACAATATTGTCTAT
>JAISUE010000063.1 GCA_031272245.1 Bacteroidales bacterium | reverse complement strand
AGAGTTGCCAACGGCGAAGAGGTTCTTCCGTCCGATGCTCTGTAATTTACGTGTTCGTGAGCAAAGTGATTGACTTCCTTAATGGCATCATACATCGTCATATCCTTAATCCGTTCCTTCAACATACCGAAAAAGACCTGCCGAGCCGTGTCAAGGTTCTCATTATTTACTCTAATCGGTAATACAAAATGAAGAAAAATTTCTTCTGGAATCGTATTTCCCCATTTAAAAAATTTCCGTGCATTGATAGAAGTCCTTACTTGTGCAAGAAAAAAGTTCTGGTCATAATCTGCCAAATCACTCAATGGCATATAATCGTAAAGGAATTTTATATATTTATATTCCTGTTGAGTTAACGAAGAATCAATTCTAACACTGTTTCTGTACTCTTGAGCATAAATTCCAAAAGATAATCCAAACAAAAGCCAAAAGATAATAAATTTTTGTTTCATTACAATAAAGTTTTACATTACAAAAAATAATGAGGCAAAAATAAGAAAAAATATTTGCTTCTAATAAAATATCTTTAATACCGTTTTAATATCTTTGCCCTTCATAATAAAATGATATAATATATGGAAGCATTGTTGCTATCAGCAGGATTAGGTACACGATTAAAGCCTTTAACAAATAATAAACCCAAAGCTTTGGTGGAAATTTCAGGCAAAACATTATTAGAAATCAATATACAAAAATTGATTTCTTATGGAATATTTCGCATTGTTGTTAATGTTCATCATTTTGCCGAACAAATAATAGAGTATATCAAAAATCATAATTTCGATGCCGACATTTTTATTTCCAATGAACAATATCAACTTTTAGATACAGGTGGCGGATTATTAAATGCAAAACCTTTTTTCTCTCTTTCAGAAAATATTATTGTCCATAACGTAGATATTATTTCTAATATAGATTTCAAAATTTTAGAAAACATACATACAAAAAGTTCAAACGCAATAGCTACATTGGCTATCTCTAAACGTAATACCTCACGTCAACTTCTATTCAACAAAGAATTAGAATTAAAAGGATGGCAAAATAAAAATAATGGTAAAAAGATAATTATAGAAAACGATACTGAAACTTTAACTCCTTTCGGATTTAGCGGTATACAAATTCTCTCACCTGAAATTTTTAATTTATTCACAAAAAAAGAATGTTTCCCTATAATTCCTCAATATTTGGAAATATGTCGCAACCATACCATTAAAGGATTTGTCCATAACCATGAAAAATGGATTGATGCAGGTAAAATTTCTGATTTACCTTTAGCAGAAAAACTTTTAATGATATAGAATAAAAAGCGTTTCCTCTATTAAGAAGAAACGCACTAATAGTAATGTGAAAAAGAAAAATGATTTATTTTGTTTCAATAATCAAGTTCCAGTTGTGTTTGTCTTCAATCAAACCTTCCTGAATACCTTTTAACGTATTGTAAAGTTTAGTACAAACTGTTCCGGGCTCATTTGAAAAATTGTATTCCTTACCAGTACCTCTATCTACAATAAGACTGATTGGAGAAACAACCGCAGCAGTTCCGCAGGCAGCAACTTCATCAAACGTTGATAATTCCTCAACAGGGATATGACGCTGTTCCACTTTCAATCCCATTTCCTCTGCAAGTTCTCTCAAAGACATATTGGTTATTGAAGGAAGAATTGAGGTAGATTTTGGCGTTACATAGGTGTTGTTCTTAATACCAAAGAAATTGGCAGCACCTGCCTCGTCAATATATTTTTTTTCTTTTGCATCAAGATAAATACAATTTGAAAAACCTTCATCATGCGCCCTTTGACCTGAATAAAGAGAAGCAGCATAGTTTCCTCCGACTTTCAAAGTACCTGTTCCTAACGGAGCGGCACGGTCAGCATCTTCAACAATCTGCATCTTCACAGGTTTAAATCCTTCCTTAAAATAAGGACCGACCGGACCTGCAAAAACTATAAACAAATATTCATTTGCAGGTTTAACACCAACTTCTGCGCCTGTTCCAATCAACAATGGACGCAAATATAATGACGCCCCGCTACCCGAAGGAGGAACAAACCGTTCATTCTTTTTAACAACCTCAACGCATGCCTTAACGAATAAATCTTCAGGCACAGGAGCCATCATAACTCCATTTGCGGAACGGATAAGACGTTTTGCATTTTCGTAAGGACGAAACAAACGGATTTTGCCATCAACACCACGAAAAGCTTTAAGTCCTTCAAATGCTTCCTGTCCATAGTGCAGGCAGGTTGCAGCCATGTGCATTGTAATATTTTCCGAATCGGTTGTTTCCAATTCGCCCCATTTGCCGTTACGATAATAGCAGCGTACATTGTAATCGGTTTTATAGTAACCGAAAGGAAGTTCTTTCCAACTTATATTTGACATATCTTATATTATTAATATTTTTTTTAAAGTACTTTCTCTTTTTTAAGAGAGTGCAAATTTAATATTTTATTTTTTATTAACACTTTTTTAGAAAAGTTTTATTTTAGTCTTTGTATTTATAAAGTATTTCTTTAAGAAAGATAAAGTATTAAGATATAGAAACAAAAAAAAGCAGTCTTCATTATTTTGGGACTGCTTCTCATTATAATTTTTCTTATTTGAAAAATTACATAGCTGGTGTTTCAGCAGGAGTTTCTGTTGAAGTTTCAACAGTTTCCTCAACTTGAGTGTCATTTGCAGAATCAGTTGGGGTTTCAGTTGCCTTACTTCCACATGCTGCAAAAAATCCTGCTACAGCTAAGAATAACAATACTTTTTTCATTTTTGTGTTTAATTTAAAAATTAGACTTTTATTAATTATTTAACGTTGCAAATGTACAACATTTTTTTTAATTAGTTACAAAAAAGATAGTGAAAAAAGATATTTTATTTCTAAATTGCTGATTATCAATAACATTTTTTTCATTATTCTATTGTAATACGATTTTTTTTCCTTAATAAATTCTATTATTTTAGCCTTTTTGGTTTATTTTTCTTGATTTTTGTTTTACTTTCTTTTGATAAAAAATTAGAAAAACAGCGTAATAATTTATTCAAATACATATCTAAACAAAACTTATCAATATTTTAGAAAAATAAATTAAAGTTAATATATTAAAAAATAGTATTTTTGCTTTCACAAAATAATAAATTTTTAATGATAATAATAAATATAATACATAATGTCAGTAAATAAACAGGTTTCAGTTGAAACGGCTAAAGAATTAGGCTTGCTGCCTGAGGAATTTGAACAAATAAAAAACTATTTAGGTCGCATCCCTAATTTCACAGAATTAAGTATTTATTCAGTTATGTGGAGTGAACATGCTTCATATAAAAACAGTATTAAATGGTTAAAAACTTTACCACGAGATGGAGAACATCTTTTGGTAGGAGCAGGAGAAGAAAATGCAGGTATGGTTGATGTTGGCAATGGTTTAGCTTGCGTTTTTAAAATAGAGTCTCATAATCATCCATGTGCTGTTGAGCCATTTCAAGGAGCAGCAACTGGTGTTGGCGGTATCAATCGTGATATTTTTACAATGGGAGCAAGACCGATAGCTCAATTAAATTCTTTGCGTTTTGGAGATATTGAAAATCCACACACACAATGGTTAATGAAAGGAGTTGTTAAGGGAATATCTCATTACGGAAATTCATTTGGAATTCCTGTTGTTGGAGGAGAGGTATTTTTTGATGAATGCTTTGAACATAATCCTTTGGTAAATGCTATGAGTGTTGGCATAATGCGAAAAGATGACCTTATTTCCGCAACAGCAAAAGGTGCAGGCAATCCTGTTTATATCGTTGGCTCTTCTACAGGTAAAGATGGAATACATGGAGCAACATTTGCTTCAGCCGATGTTACTGAAAACTCTGCCGAAGATATTCCTTCCATACAAGTTGGAGACCCTTTTCAAGAGAAATTACTATTGGAAGCATCTTTAGAATTAGGTAAAAGCGGTGCTTTGGTAGGAATGCAGGATATGGGAGCAGCAGGTATTATATGTTCTACATCTGAAATGAGTGAAAAAGGTAAATCGGGTATGAAAATAGACCTTAGTAAAGTTCCATTAAGACAACAAAATGTTGAAGCATGGGAAATACTTTTATCCGAAAGTCAAGAACGTATGTTAATTGTTGTAAAAAAAGGGAAAGAAGAAATTGTTGAAAAGATATTTGCAAAATGGGATTTGAATTGTGCAAAAATAGGAGAAGTTATTGATGAAGACAGGTTATATTTTTATTGGAAAGGTGAACTGGTAGCTGATGTTCCTGCTTCTACACTTGTTCTTGGAGGAGGTGCTCCTCAATATGAAAGAGCATATAGAGAACCTGCTTATTTCCAAAAAACTTTCTCTTTTAATAAAAATGATATACAAGATTGTGATCTACATGAGGCAAAAAAAATCTCTCATTATCTTGCTTCTCATCCAAACATTGCGTCTAAACATTGGGTTTATGAACAGTATGACACTATGGTTGGAACAAAGAATATGACAACAAATGTTCCTGCTGATGCAGGTGTTGTTAATCTAAAAGGAACAGATAATGCTATTGCAATGACTTGTGATTGTAATTCTCGTTATGTTTATTCCAATCCTGAAGAAGGAACAAAAATAGCTGTTTCCGAAGCAGCTCGTAATATTGTTTGTGCAGGCGGAGAACCATTAGCTGTAACTAATTGTTTGAACTTTGGAAACCCTTACCATGAAGAAACATATTGGCAATTTGTTAAAGCGGTACAAGGAATGGGATTTGCTTGTAAAAAATTCAATACCCCTGTTACAGGTGGAAATGTTAGTTTTTACAATCAAGCATCTATAAATGGAAAAGTTGAATCTGTTAAACCTTCACCTGTAATAGGAATGATAGGTGTTTTAAACAAAAAAAACCTTACTTCACTTGCATTTAAAGAAGCGGAACAAACCATTTATTTACTTGGAAAACAAGTTAATGATATAAATTGTTCACAATATCTATATTCATATCGCAAAGTTACACTGTCGCCAATACCTTATTTTAATATAGATGAAGAATATGAAATGCAAAAATATCTTACACATCTTATAAAAGAAGGATATATTGCTTCTGCTCATGATATTTCGGACGGAGGTCTGTTTATCTCTTTACTTGAATCTTCTATGCCTTGTGAATTAGGATTCAAAATACATGTTAATAAAAATATTCGTTTAGACTCATTCCTCTTTGGAGAAGCACAGGGCAGAGTAGTTTTAACTGTAAATAAGAATAAAGAAAACGATTTCGTAAACATAATAAAACAAAGTAATATCCCTTGCGTTGCAATAGGAGAAACTACTCAAGGTTCTATCATAATAGACGGAGAATTATTCGGAAATATAATGGATTACAAACCACAGTATGATAATTCCATAGCCAAATTTATGGGAGAATAAACAATTATTAAAATGGGCAAAAATAATTTTGCCCATTTTTTGTATTTTAATTTTTTTATTGCCAATCTTTTTCTTCCAATTCAAAAACTTCATTAACCGATTTTCCAAAAACACAAGCTATTTTCATTACAACTAATGCTGAAGGAACATATTTTTCCAATTCAATAGCGTTGATGGTTTGACGACTTACTTTTACTTTTTCGGCTAATTGCTGTTGAGAGATATTTAAAATTGCGCGTTCTATTCTTATTCTGTTTTTCATTTTTAATATTAATGTTTATGTTACACACAATCGCAATTTTTACAACAGCAATCAGTATCACCGTATTCATCGTTTATCTCTTCATTATCTTTACATTTGCAAACCTCTCGTTTTAGTCTAAATAAATCTATCTTAAACTTAATTATAAAAAATATTAAGAATAGATAAATTCCATAAACATAAGCATACAGAAAATAATGACCATAAACAAGCAACGTTATAAGAGCATAAAAAGAATAAGATACAATGATGCTCCATACAAGACTTCTTTGGCGAAGATGAGAAATCATTTCATCTTCTATTTTCTGTTTAGCAAAGCCTACAAACAACATTCCTGTAATGAATATAACAGGAAATAAAGTTGCATTGAAATCCGTTTTTGCCAATCCAAGTAAATAAACGTCTTCACCAATTTTAATTAATCCTTCAGATGGTGCAGAAAAGTTACCTCCATAGATTAAAGCAGGCAATACCATAGAAATCTCTATAGTACCCAAAATACCATTTAATATTATCCAAACAACTGATAATATCGTAATAATCCAACCTACTTTCTCAAAGCCAGTAGGAAACAAATACGTTTTTTTCATTTCAAAAAATTATTAAAAGTTTTACGCTGCAAAAGTATAATTATTTTTCCAAATAGACAAATAAATTTTACATTTTATCAAATTATTTTGTCTTATCATTCATACTTCCGTTGAAAATAAGGAAGGAAAGAAAATTATTTTGATAAATTCAAACAGAAACAAAGAAAAATGTTTTTAAAACAGCACAAAAATTAATTTTATCATTGTAAAATATATACATTTTCCATTTAAATAATTCAGCATATTTTCTAAAACGTTATCAATATTTTTTTAAGAACATTTTTATTGGCACTTAAATAACAATTAAACGTCTATTAAATGAGAAAATGTATATGTGTGAAAAGATTCAATTTCTCATTTTGCCTTTATAAACAAAAAAGGGCAGATGCAAACCTGCCCTTTTGAATTAGAATGGAGATAATTAACTGGAAGTTATTTTGCAAACAGAGTTTGTAAATTATGTAACAGGTCTTCACCTTTAAGATTACGAGCAACGATTGTCCCTGTTTCGTCAATTAAAACATTTTGAGGCACTGAATCAATTTTATAAAGTTTAGTTACAACACTCTTCCAACGTAATAAATCTGATACATTTGTCCATTTTCTACTTTGTTCATCTATTCCTTTTAACCAAGCTTGACGATTTTCGTCTAAAGAAACACTTAAAATATCAAAACCTTTTTTATTAAAAGTGCGGTACGCCATAGATAAAGTCTTTGCCTCAACAGCACAGGAAGCAACATCCGAAGCCCAAAAATCTATTAGAACATATTTTTTCCCCTGAATAAATTGTGACAGATGCACTTCTTTTCCCTTTACATCTGTTAAAGAAAAATCAGGTATTTTTTCACCTGTTGCTTCTATACTTTGCTGTTCTGCTATATGATCCAATAAAAGCTTATACTGATACATTGTTTTGGCTTCCCCATCTAATTTATCTACTAAACTTTTCAAATCATTTATTGTAAGATAAGGTGCAAGATAACTGCTTATAATCAATGGTGCATAACAGGATGTCGGATTTGCCAATACTTCATTCATTAAACATTGCATAGGATTTTTGTCTTTATTACAACGCATTGCTACTGAATGAAAAGCATCATTTGATTTTGAACCGTTAATAGCAACATCTTCTATTTTTGTTTTCTGACCTTTTATCGTTATTTTACTGTTTTCAAGGAAAAAAGATATTTCTCCGTTACGTGAAGGTAATACAATATTTGCCATACATACTTTATCTACAATGCCATTGAAAACAAATTTACCATGATTTACATCAGTTGAAAGTGTTTTCTTTTCACCGTTTTCAAGCAACAAATCCATTTTAACAATGCCTTCATTGATTCCTTCTATCTCTCCTTCAACAGAATAACCATAAGTACTTGTCAATTCTGCAAGTTTATTCAACAATTCTTCTCCACGAAGATTGCGGGCAATGATAGTTCCCTTGGAATCAACAAGAACATTTGCAGGAATCGAATTAATCATGTAAAGTTGTGCTGCTGCACTTTGCCAAAACTTCAAATCAGAAACGTGTTCCCATACAAGATTATCATCTTTTATCGCCTTTTCCCATGCTGCTTTTTCTCTGTCAAGAGAGACACCCAAAACTGAAAAACCACTGCTGTTATACTTTTCATAAGCAGCTACAACATTAGGATTTTCCATTCTGCAAGGTTTACACCATGAAGCCCAAAAATCTATTAAAAGATATTTCTTGCCTCGCAAATAACTGTATAGTGAAACGTTTGCTCCTTTCACATTTGGTAAAGAAAAATCAGGTGCTTTTTGACCTATTTCCAATGCAGCCAAAGCATCTGTACGTTTCCTTAAATGAATATAAAAATATGTCTCACGAGCATTTTTCTGCAGTGTATTTAAGGTACGGTTCAATTCTTTGTAATCCCAATTAAAAGACAAATAACTTGCTATCAAATCTGCACAAAAAATGTCATTAGGATTGTTCAATACCCAATTTTCCAAACGACTTAAATGAACAGAATAGTCTTCATTACCTTGCGGTGCGGTTATTTCATACCATTTATCCGTCAATTTAGAACCTTTGAACTTTGATTTTGCAAAATTTGCCTGATCTATAACCACATCATAATTTGCATTTTCAATATAAATCCTGTAATTTCGCTTTCCATTAATTGATAATAATGCAGGAATAGGGTCTTTTATATCCCCACGAAAGACAAATTTTCCTTTTTCATCAATAACAGTAGAATCAACTCTTTCATTTCCATCTTTAAAATAAAGTCTTAATGTTGCAAAACCACCATTAACCTCTTTAACTTGTGCATTTATCACATACCCCTGTGCAAAACCTGTAACAGAAAACAGACAGGCAAACATAATTACCGTTAATCGTTTCATATTTTATCTTTATTTTTTTACTTTAAAATCAATATTTTTATTTTGCAAACTCTGTTTATTTTTTTTATAAACAGGATAAATTATTGCCGTTAAACAGATGATGATTAACAACAATGAACCTATTATACCTATAACCGAAAATGTTTTCAAAGTAGGTGGTTCAAATCTAAACTCTATTGTGTGATTACCTGATGGAACAATCATTGCCCGCAAAATATAATCTGCTCTAAAATAAGGTACTTCCTTACCATCTACAAAAGCTTTCCATCCTTCTTTATAATATATTTCAGAAAAGACTGCAAGTTGAGGTGTAGAAGACTGTGTTTTGTAGATACACAGTTCCGGATTGTTGTTTGGAGAAGGCTCAATAGTTATTGTCGCATTTGTATCCCGCAAAGGTGAATTGGATTGAAAGTCCTGCAATTCTTTTATTTCCTTAAACTCATCTTTATTAACTATTGCTGTCAAACGAGGATTGAAATTATCCAATTTAAGTATTTCTTCATTAGCATCTTTTGCCCACGTTATAACAGGAACAAACCATGCTGCACCACAAGCTTCCGTATTTACAAAAGCCTTACTTTCATTACCTGCCGGAAGGATTATGTATTTTGTGTCCAACATATTCAAAACACCCATATTAGCAGCTATTTGTCCCTGATACTGTTTATAAAATTGCCTAATAATATTTTTAGATAACAATGCTGTGTCGTTTAAATCCTGTTGAATATAATTTCTGTTTGTAAGATAGAAGTTTATGATGTCCTGATAACGTTGAAGCTTTGCTCCATGATAACCTCCAATGGACGAAAAGAAATATGATGTTTTAGAATCTGTAAATGGGTCTGCTGCAAGGTTTAATACTCTGAAATGAGGTGTTGGTTGATTTGCTTCTATTGTTAATATTTCCTGCATTCCCTGTGTTGGTTGAATTTGTACTTCATAAGGTTTACGGAAGTTTTTATCGTTAAGATACCGTTTATCCACTCCCCACAAGTCTATCACTGCCGCAATACCAATTATAGCCACAATTATAATCTCTTTTTTTATCTTTTCAGTGGCATAAAGCCACAAAGCTGCAAAAGAAACAGCTATGAATATAAAAGACCGAAAAGCATCTGAACGAAACATTGCTCTTCTGTCATCAAAAAGAGCATCCATGAAATTATTTCCCAAAGTTTGTTCAAACATTTTGTCTGTTGAACGATAGAAAGAACCAAACATATCCGGTAACAATGCAGCTAACAGTGTTATCCCTCCTACAACTCCTGCCGATAGATATAAATATTTATTACGTTTTTGCTTATCAATATCTGATGTAAAAAAGGCTTTCAAACCAAGAAAAGCCGCTATTACCATTGTAACATTAGCTATTACCAATATCATTGATGGAGTTCTAAACTTATTATACAAAGGAAGATGATTGAATAGAAACTCATTTAACAACATAAAGTTACTGCCCCATGCTATTATTATTGAAAGAGCAGTTGCAATTAAGAGCCACCAACGTTCAGGTCCTCTTATCAACATAAAGCCAAGTAAAGATAAAAATATCACAATAGCTCCAAAATATACAGGTCCAGCAGTAAATGTTTGCTCTCCCCAGTAAGATGAACCTACATATTCATTGATTATTCTATTCATATCCCCACTTTGAGTTTGAGGTTGTGAAGTGTTTATTGTTTCAATTCTGTGTTTAGCATTTTTTTCCCACCGTGAATCTGCTCCACCACCACCTCTTGCATCAGGAATAAGCAAAGTCATTGTTTCACCAATACCATAACTCCATTGGAAAGCATAGTCAATAGATAATCCTTCCTGATTTTTTTCTCGTGTATCTCCATAAGGTTTAACTGATATTTCACTGCCTCCACGCATTGTATGTGTAACATATTCCTGATTACTCATTAAATGGAATGAACTTGGAAGAACTGCCAGTACACATCCTATTAACAAAACTCCAACAGCACAAAAAAACTGTTTGATTTCCTTTTGTTTTAATGCAAAAAAGAAATAAGTTAAGCCCAAAACAAAAGATGCTATCATTGTATAAAAAGTGATTTGCAGGTGATTAAAATAGAACTGCAAACCCAAAGACAAAGCAAAAACCGCCAAACCCGATAAATATCTCTTACGAAAACAAAGTATCATACCTGCAAATATAACAGGCATCATTGCCATAGACCATGCTTTTGTTAAATGACCTATATCTATTAAAATGATATTATAAGATCCTAAAGCATAAATCAATGCAGCAAAAAACGAAACTAAAGGCTTTACTCTCATTGTTATCATAAAAAAGTAAAAACCTACACATAATATGAACAGAATACCTATGTGTTCTGCCCAAACATTACCAAGTGTTAAAGGAACTCCTATATATTCTAAAAGATTACCTCCATTTGGAGATACAATTTGATAGGACGGCATACCGCTAAACAAAGCATTTGTCCATGATGCACGTTCTCCTGTTGCTTTTTCATAATCATTTAAAGCTTTAGAATTGGCATAATGATTCAACATATCACTTTGAGGTAATTTATCCCCTTTTAAAATTGGAGAAAAATAAACACAACTTACTATTATAAAAATAATAACTGCCAAAACATGAGGCAAATATTTTTTAATCCAACTATTGTTGCTTGTCTTTTGCATAACTTTACTTTGAGTTATAAAAATTTATTTTTTTTAGAAAATGCAAATATACGTTTTTTTTAATTATTAACTGTTCAATTCTCACAACTTTGTATCTTTAATACACAGACAGATTGAAATTTGTCAAGAAACAAAAAACTGTCTTAATGATCAAATGAATTTTTTAGCAAACAATAAAAGAAAAAATGCAGATAATAATAACAAAAAATCAAACATTTTCTTATTTTTTTAATCTAAATAAATATATGGATTTAAAGGGAAAAATCACCAAATTTTGTACTTTTTGTTTTTTCTCTCAAATAAAGAATATACGCACGAGTATAAAAATACACGTAAATGAAAATTTTGTTAACGGTATCAAAATATGAAATATTAATTACAGGTTATTTTACGAAATATAGTTTCAAGGCTTTGTCCTGCTGCTAAATGTTTGGTATCATCATCTGCAACAACCTGTCCATTGTTAATAATAATAGTACGTTTGCATACAGCTTCTACTTCCTGCATTATGTGAGTTGACAGTAAAACAGTTTTAGCTTTTCCTACTTCTTTTATCAAAGAACGGATTTCCACTAATTGATTAGGGTCAAGTCCTGTTGTTGGTTCATCAAGAATAAGAACTTTAGGATCATGAATTAAAGCTTGTGCAAGCCCTACTCTTTGCCTGTAACCTTTGGATAATGCTCCTATTTTTTTGTTTACTTCTTTTCTTAATCCTGTAATTTCTATCATTTGTTCTATTCTTTCTTTTTTGTTTTTTATTTTATAAAGACCTGACACAAAAAATAGAAATTCTCTAACATACATATCTAAATATAATGGATTATGTTCTGGAAGATACCCTATGTTACTGCGTACAGCCATAGAATTTTCAAAAATATCTTCTCCACAAACCTTGATTGTTCCTTCCGTTGGCGGGATAAAACATGTAATAATTTTCATTAAAGTTGATTTTCCTGCACCATTTGGACCAAGTAAACCAACTACTTCCCTGTCATTTATTTCTAAAGAAACATTGTCAAGTGCTTTTTGATAACCATAAATTTTTGTGATATTTTTAATTGATATAGACATATTAAGAAAAATCTTTATAACTGAGTCATTTTTAATGCAGTTATTGCAGCCTCTACACCTTTATTTCCATGTTTTCCGCCAGCTCTTTCGCGAGCTTGCTCAATGTTATTCGTAGTAAGAACACCAAAAATAACAGGTATTTGTGTTTTAAGACTAACTTGCATAATTCCATTAGATACTGCTTGAGAAATAAATTCAAAATGTGGAGTTTCACCATGAATAATACATCCAAGACAAATTACAGCATCAAATTTTTTTTTGTCAATTAACGCAGCTGCAGCAAAAGGTAATTCATAACTACCGGGAACATACTGTATATAAATATCTTTCTCATCTACATTGTTATCTAACAAAGCAGTTATTGCTCCGTGTAAAAGAGAAGATGTTATTTCTTTATTCCATTCGGATACAACAATACCTATAATACACTTCTCACCCGAAGGAACATCATCTTGATTATAAGATGAAAGATTGTTTAATTCTGTTGCCATTTTTATTTTTTTTAAGTGAAAAATACAATTTTTACACTTGTTTTTATGGCGGCAAAGATAAAATTTTTTTTTGAATTGATAAAATATTGAGAGAAAAACCTAAATACAAATAGTAAATAAAACATTTCAGTTATTCAACTTTTCATTTTTGATATATAAACTTTTTATATCTATTTGCATTGATAAAAATTTTTATGTATTTTTGCAAGCGTAATCATTATAAGTTTTGAAAACTTATATATAAGATTACTAACAATAATAATGGCGTATGCTATGTTCTTGCTTACGAATCGTCGAAAATTCAAAGCTGACAGGAACAATGCAATGCTCGCATCTTGCGGGCTTGCTTGTCTGTCAGTAAGGTATTTCGACGAACCTCGTAAGCGGATAAGAAAGTCCGCTATTTTTATTTGTAAGAAAGAAGTTTAATAGTAAATTTATAAATCTTAAATATTTTGAGGTATGAAAAGAACATTCATTATCATGATAGCGTGCTTGGGAATAAATTTTTCCGCAAATGCACAATTGAAAACAGATATACAAAATCTGTTAGATAAAGCAACAATGGCAACCGATATGGGTTATTATGACAAAGCTATTGATTATTATCAACAAGCTCTGAAAATTAAACCTGATTTAGCAGAAGTTTACCGAGAAATTGGTAATCTTTACGTTATGAAAGGACAATCGCAGGAATTTGTTCGTGAAGCTGTGTTAAACTTTACAAAGTATCTACAAGCCCGTCCGAAAGCTGCAGATGCCGAACAAGTGAGAACAAGTATTAACAAATTAGAGTTTGTGTTTGAAATTGAACAAGAAAAACAATTTGAAGCAACTCAAAAACAACAAGCAAAAGAATTATTAGTCGGTCGCTGGGCTTCAACTTTAACAACTGTTGATGATTCTATTTACCAGAGAAGTCTATTTATCTTTGATATAAGTCATATAGGGGACAAATTCAAAATAGATATAGAACCTTCATCTCTTGCATACAGAAGTGATTTTACGGCTAAAACAGTCTATGTAGATGATACTTGCGAAAGATTTTTTATTACTTTCACAAATGATAACAATTATGTTCCATCTCCAGAAAAATACGATAATGCAAGAATGGGAGGAGATTTAGTTGCTCGTGGTGTAGAAGAACTTGTTGGAGGAATCGGTGGCTCATTTATAGGCGGAGCTGCAAGTTGGCTTATTCAATCAGGTATTAATTCTGCACAGGGAGCAGACAAAGCAAAAAGAATCATAAGTACTTATGAATTTGTTTTTGAAACAATTCCTTTTAAACAAAATGGTATAACTACCATTAAATGCATAAATAGAAGTTACATCAGAGAAATAACACCAACCAGCGATAAAGTTTTAAGTGATAATATGTTTGAAAGTGAATTTCACAAAGTAAAAAATGATTTTATAAATTATACCATATTAAAGAAAGTTATGGGAGGTGTCGGTGTTAACACCATTGGAATGGGAGGAAAAAATGATCATTATGCAATAAAAGGAAATGCTAATTGTAGAAGAATGTTATTAAATTACGAAGACAGAAAAATTGCTAAAGATCATAGAACCGCACGTTGGCTTTTTTGGACAGGGTTTATTGGACTTTTTGAAAGTACGTTTGCAGCTATTGTTTGTGAATCTTTGAGCTTTGATGATGATAATTTTGATTCAGAAACAAGACAAATATTTAAGAATGTTTTTTATGTAGGAATAACTTGTACAGCTATAAGCACAACTATGATGATTATTGGCAATAAATTGTGTAAAAAAGCTGTTAAAAAATACAATGAAAGAGAAGCCGAAAAACATAAAAAAAACTATGCTGAATGGAATGTTGGTTTCACAGGTAATGGTATTGGATTGTCATTAAGATTTTAAAATGTCATGATAAGATTTATCAGTATTATATTATTTTTTGGCAGTAGTTTTTATTGCTACTGCCAAAGCAATATGAATGTACAGCAGTATATCAATCAGTTTCAAAACAAAATTACAAATATACAGCGACAAATGGCAAACGAATTAAGCAAGTCTTCGTCAGTTGCAAGTCGCAGTGCAAAAAAAGATATTTATGTTCTATACGTTGACGGACAAAAATTAGGATATTTTGCAGATAATTTTAGTTGCAAAGCTCAAGCAACATCTATGAAAAGAAAAATGGAAGGCTTAATGGACGATGCAATGAAAAGTATTCCTAATAAATATGCCGGCAATATAAAATCACAATATAAATCTTTAATAAATAATATACGATGTGATTGCCGTAAGGAACAAAATCCTAATTATCAATACTCAAAATCTACTGCAAATAAAGGTACTAACACTAAAAATAGTAACCCGTCAACAAATCCTCTTACTCCTCCACCAATCAAAAGTCCATTAATTACCGGTAAATCTGTTGAAGTTCCAAAATCTCAAAACGAGATAAAACAAGAAAACAAAACATTGTCAGACTTGATAATTGGTAACAAATCAAATATTTCAACAAATACAACAGATTTGTTGGTAACACCTGAAACAAATTTGAATTTTGACAATAAAACTCAATATGAAAATCCATTAAACAGATTATTACAGAAAAGCAAAGCCAGAACAAATGAAGAAAACATGATAACAAAAATGAATGCAAAAATAAATAATGAAGTTAGCATTAAATCTGATTATACAAATGAGCAAACAAAAGAAGAAATTGCAAGGGAAGAATGGCTAAATAAACTTGATAAAATGTCTGAAGACGAATTAAAAAATAGAGAAAGTATTTACAAAACATATTTAGATAT